>JAWUWS010000016.1:0-13234 GCA_034111705.1 Psychrosphaera sp. | reverse complement strand
AACTTACAATCACGTGGTCGTATGATGATTGGACACGCAACTGACATCTATGAAGGTCAAGTTGTTGGTATCCATAGCCGTGATAACGACTTAACAGTAAACGTACTTAAAGGTAAGCAATTAACTAACGTACGTTCATCTGGTACTGATGAAGCGCAAACATTGACTCCACATATCGTAATGTCACTGGAACAAGCTTTAGAATTCATCGACGATGACGAATTAGTAGAAGTGACACCAGAAAGCATTCGTATCCGTAAGAAATTCCTTACTGAAAACGAACGTAAGCGTCACTCTCGTCCTAAGCCTAACGATATTTAATCGATAGACTTAATCAAGAAAACCGAGCTTTGCTCGGTTTTTTTATATGTGTAATATGAGTCAGAATATTAGCAGTAGTGGTATAACGTATGGAAAATCATAACTTAATTGGTGTTGGGGCAAGCCTGCCAAGAATTATTTTACATATTGCCAACCGTCCTCCTGTGGATAGCTTTGATGCTGTTAATGGAGAGGCAGATATTAATAGACCATTACAAATATCTGAAGCGGCAGACATCATTAAGCAAACGGGTAATCATTGGCGTAAAGTTTTTTCTATTTTAGCTAAAATATCTTTTGCCTTATTTGATACCGATTGTAAAACATGGCAAGAGTATCGTGATACTAAACTGTTAACTGAGCAGGGGTTTGAATATCTGTGTTTTTCATCACTTAAACAAAGAAATGCATCGTCTTCTCTAGCTACAAATATAATCGAACAAACGTCGGTTTCAGTTGTTTGTGGATTTGCCTATGCAGAAACTCAATTGGACTTTCCGTCCTTGATACCACACCAAGTTTTTGAAAAGTTAAAATGGTCAGAGCAAGATCATTGTTTGGTTACGCCATATTTTGATTGGCGACAATTAAATAATGAAATGCTGGATGTTGCCATCAAGATAGTCGCATCTAAGTTGTTTATTTAAGATATTGAATGCTAATTTTGTTGTTCTGTTTGTAAAACAACAGAGTAAAAGTCAGTTTAACGACTTTAAATTGAAGACATTCTACGCCACTTAAAGTAAAGTACTGGCAACTTAAATCGGCTTAAATTTAGCTATGTCTGACAAACGTATTGCTGCGGCAACAGAAGAAAATTTATATCGGATATTTACTATACCTGAAGAGGCAGACTCAACGCTGTCTCGGATAGAGCAAGAGGTATCGCAAAACTTAGATGGCTTTCTACGGGATCATATCGTGGCCGTAGAAAAACCTTTATCTGAGATTGAAAAAGATTTTTTAGATTCAGCGATGCCAGAAGAGCCTCAGTTTGTTTCCGATCTTGCTGATGAATTATTGCATAAACTAGTTGCTCAGTCGGTACATACATCATCTCCAAGTTTTATTGGACACATGACTTCAGCATTACCTTATTTTTTACTGCCATTATCAAAATTGATGGTAGGGCTAAATCAAAACCTTGTTAAAATTGAAACATCCAAAGCCTTTACCCCATTAGAACGCCAAGTTATTGGTATGTTACATCGTATTACTTATGGTGAAACTCGTGAAAATAATGACGGTTATTACGAACATTACATGCACAGTGAGAATCACTCATTAGGCGCATTTTGCTCTGGCGGTACCGTTGCCAATATAAGTGCATTATGGATTGCTCGTAACACTATGTTAGGCCCTGACGGCAACTTTAAAGGTGTATCAAAAGAAGGTTTGTACCGAGCCATGACACATTACGGCTATAGCCGTGTTGTGGTATTAGTATCTGAGCGTGGCCATTATTCGTTAAGTAAATCCGCAGATATTCTTGGCATTGGTCGGCAAGACATAGTCACTGTTCCAACGGATGACGATAATAAAATTCGCATCGATTTATTAGCTGCAACGATTAAAGAATTAAAACAACAAAACGCCGGTATTATGGCGCTAGTTGGTGTTGCTGGTACAACAGAAACTGGCAGTATAGATCCATTATCAGCAATGGCTGATTTAGCCGAATTACACAATATTCATTTCCATGTCGATGCCGCGTGGGGTGGGGCAACATTATTATCTAACAATCAGCGCTCTAAGCTTGCAGGCATAGAAAGGGCAGACTCTATTACCATTGATGCCCATAAACAAATGTATGTCCCTATGGGGGCGGGTATGGTGTTATTTAAAGACCCACACTCTACCGACGTAATAGAGCATCATGCGGAATATATATTACGTAAAGGTTCAAAGGATTTAGGTTCACATACTTTAGAGGGCAGTCGTCCTGGTATGTCAATGTTGGTTTATGCGTGTTTAAAAGTGATGGGCCGTAAAGGTTACGAAATGCTTATTGACCGAAGCATAGACAACGCCGAGTACTTTGCAGAGCTGATCATAAAAGACGATGATTTTGAGCTTATCACTCAACCAGAATTATGTATTTTAACTTATCGTTATGTACCTAAAATGGTACAGGAATTTATGAGTGCCTGTAGTGAAGAAGAGCAAGTTATCATTAACGATCTGTTAAATGACTTAACTCGTTTTATTCAGAAAAAACAGCGTGAGTCAGGAAAATCATTTGTATCAAGAACTCGTTTAACACCTAAAAAATATAACGGAAAAACCATCACAGTATTTAGAACCGTACTAGCAAATCCATTAACAACAAAGCAAATTTTGCAAGATATTTTGGATGAGCAAAGAGAAATAGCCAAAGAAAGTTGGCGCAGTTTACCAGCTATTTTGAAAAAGGTTATAAAGGAAGTTTAAGTGATATTAGAGCTAGTTAAGCCTAGCTCTACTAATTGACGTTCAGGTTTAAGTACAAATAAACTTAGCGTTTGAAAGACACATTATCAAGTAAACGTGCTTTACCCAAATAAGCCGCCGCTAAAATAACAATCTCTTTATGACTATTCACGATTGGTTCCATAGTATTAGCTTCACGGACCAGAACATAATCGGTTTTTAATCCCGCATCATCGATGAATTCAGTTGCTAGTTTTTCTAATGCAATAATGTCAGATGAACCGTTTAACACAGCTTGTTTAACTAAATTAATTGCTTGGTTTAACGCAGGCGCTAAACTCTTTTCTTCTGTTGTTAAATAACCATTACGTGAGCTTTTTGCTAAACCGCTTTCTTCTCTTACCGTTTCAACGCCAATTATTTCAATTGGCATGTTTAAGTCAGAAACCATAGTTTTGATCAGGCGTAATTGTTGATAATCTTTCTCGCCAAATACTGCAACGTCAGGCTGTACTAAGTTAAATAACTTAGTTACTACCGTGGACACGCCACGAAAGTGACCAGGTCTTTGCGTTGCTTCACCGCACAAGCTATGTACGGTGTCTGGCACTTCAACATAAGTTTGTGCGTCTAAGCCATTTGGGTAAACTTCTTTAGCGTTAGGATAAAAAACAGCGTGATTATTTACGGCTTTTAACTTTTCGCAATCGGCATCAAACGTTCGAGGGTAAGCGTCCAAATCTTCGTTTTGACCAAATTGCATTGGGTTCACAAATATTGACGTGATCACAATATCAGCATATTTATGCGCTTCTTCAACTAATTTTATATGGCCTTCATGTAGATTGCCCATGGTTGGGACAAACGCTAATGACTTACCTTGTAATGCTAATTCTTTACGCCATTGACGTAATTCGGAAAGTTGATTGAAGACTAACAATGCAATAACCCTTAATTAAAAGAACGAGAGTCATCTGGGAATTCACCAGATTGTACTTCAGATACATATAAATCTACTGCTTCGCGCATGTTGCCTGTTAGAGCAATGTAGTTTTTGGAGAATTTAGGAATGTATCCTGAACTAATACCAAACATATCGTGCATAACTAAGATTTGTCCGTCAGTTTGATTACCCGCTCCAATACCTATTGTTGGAATTGAAATCGCATCGGTTATTGCTTTGGCCAAATCAGTTGGTACACATTCTAAAACTAATAATTGTGCGCCAGCGGCTTCTAAACCTTTGGCATGTTTTATCATTTCTTGTGCTTTGTCACTATCGCGGCCTTGGACTTTAAAACCACCAAATACATTAACCGACTGCGGTGTTAAACCTAAATGACCACACACTGGAATACCGTTTTGACTCAGCTTAGTAATGCTGTCGTATAACCAGTCACCGCCTTCCATTTTGATCATGTTGGCGCCTGCAGCCATTAATTCATGAGCATTTTCTAAGGTTTTCTCGGCACTGTAATAAGTCATAAATGGCATATCTGCAATGACTAATGCTTTGTCAGCACCAGCTCTAACACAGCGAGTATGATAAGCAATCTGTTCATTGGTTACACTTAATGTGCTGTCAGTACCATGTAAAACCATTCCCATTGAGTCACCAATCAATAAAACATGAACACCTTGTGTATCAAATAATTGAGCTAAACTCGCATCGTAGGCCGTTAGTGCTGCGATTTTTTCGCCGTTTTGTTTCATCTTCAATAATGTAGACGTTGTGATCTTTGCCATGATAAAACCTCTGTGATTGTTTTAACGGTTATTATTATATTTTTTGACTACAGCGTGCAAATCGCTGTCATGCCATTTTGTGGGACGTTTTGTGTTAATAATGAAACTAACGTACCACAGGGAAGGGCAAGGTCGGGAGTGATATCCAATAACGGATAAATAACGAATTCACGCTGTTGTAAACCATAGTGAGGGATCACTAAGGTTTCGTTTTTTATTTGTTGTTGACCAAACAATAGAATATCTAGGTCTAAGGTACGTGGCCCCCAGTGCTCGCCAGTACGAATTCTACCGTGTTTGTCTTCTATGGCACAGGTGTGGCTAAATACTTGATGAGGGCTTAACTCAGTTTGAATTAAAGCAACTGCATTGATGTAATCAGGTTGATCAGCCGGGCCCATTGGTTTACTGCTGTATATTTTAGATACAGCAAGTAATTCAGAATTAGGTAATAGTGCTAACTCATCGATAGCTAATTTAATCGTTTTTAATGGAGACTGTAAATTAGCGCCAAGGCCGATATAAACCAATTCACTCATGTTAGCTTCCTTGGTTTTTGGCCTTAGGCTTATCGTGTTGACGAGGCTTACGTCTTTTTTTTGGATAAGGTGAGCTTGACGGCTTTGCTTTAAAGCTAGGTTTGCCTTGGTTGGGGTTAACGTAGGCGTGCTTTTTGCCTTCGTCTGACTTTTGATAGTCAGTCCACCACTGGGCTAATTCAGTTAATTCTCCACCTTCAACTTCTGCACGTAGCAATAAGAAGTCATAAGCGGCTCTAAATCTTGGACTTTCAACTAATAGTGACGGGCGTTTCCCAGTCGTTTTAGTTAATCTGTGCTGATATGTCCAAATTTCGCGTACTGCAGCGGTAAAGCGTTTTGGTATCGCAATTGTCTGAACCGCTTGTTGTAATATATCGTTAGTAGCCACTTGGAAGGCATCGTAAGGATGTAAACCACCTTCCTGTTCTAACGAAGTTGCTAGTGCTTCTAACGGATACCAGAACATTGCAGCTAATATATAAGCTGGAGATACTGATTTACCAGAGTTGATACGCGTGTCAGTATTTCCAAACATAATGGATAACAAGCGTTCTTCTTTATCGTCTGGGTTACCTGTTAATTCTTTATCTACCGCAGGAAAGAAATAACGGAATAATCCATATTCTCTTAACGATTGATAATTTACCTGTGCTTTACCTGCTAACATTAATTTTAACGATTCATCAAATAAACGTGCAGGTGGGATATTTTTTAATAAATGAGCAAGTTCAAAAATAGGTGCTTCTGTACGCTCGGCAATTTGCATTCTAAGTTTGTTCGCAAAACGAACTGCACGTAACATGCGCACTGGATCTTCTCGGTAACGCGTTTCTGGATCACCAATAAGGTCGATTAAGCCTTTTTCTATGTCTGCCATGCCGTTGGCAAAATCATAAATTGAGAAGTCTTTTATATCGTAATACAAGGCATTGATTGTAAAGTCGCGGCGTTCAGCATCTTCATTCATCGAGCCAAAAACATTGTCGCGCAATAATTGGCCTTCGTCACTTTGGCGAGATACTTTTTTAGCAAGCTCTTCTTTGGTAATATTTTCTTCAGGTTCATCTTCGACTTCATGGTGACCACGAAAAGTAGCAACTTCAATAATTTCGCGCCCAAACATGATATGAGCCAAACGAAAACGTCGGCCAATTAGTCGGCAATTATTAAAACAGCGCTTAACTTGTTCAGGCGTTGCGTTAGTTACAACGTCAAAATCTTTAGGCTCTAAACCTAATAAGATGTCACGGATACAGCCGCCCACTAAATATGCATCATAACCATTATCTTTAAGGCGATATAAAACCTTAAGAGCGCTTGGGCTTATGTCTTTCCTGGAAACTGGGTGTTCGCTACGTGGGATCGTCGTTGCACCCTCTATCACTTTAGGCGTTCTAGCGACATATGGTTTGTTCGGTGCTTTTGACTTCTTTGGATTAACGGTTGGTGATTTTGACTCACTTTTACTAAACCAAGATATTACTTTTTTAAAAACCACTAAGAGATTTACCCAATTTGATTGATTGAAATTCAGAATATGTAGCAAGAGCTACGAAAGCGGCGCATTTTACAGCAATTAGCTGTAAATATAAATAAATTAACTTTGAATCAACACCTTTAATTTTTTATAACTAAGGCAAAGCGGTATTTGGTGACTAAAATCGCAAGAAGAATTATCTTTTTAACAGGTTGATAGCTTTAAATTATAAGGTGTATAAGGCACCAAAGGATTGATTATAATATTAGCTCTAATTGAGTAGGAACATTCTTAACATTCCAATTATTCACTGCCCATTGGATAATATCGCTAACGTCAGCAGAAATAAGCCAAGGTTCAGACTGGGTTGGTAAGCCTAAGTAAGTTAATGCTTTAATTAATTCAGGTTTAGGATTGTTGCAATTGATAGCTGGAGCATGATTTTGTTTGCTTAACTTTTTACCATATTCACTTACAACAAGAGGTAAGTGCAAATAACTTGGTGGCTTAACATTTAACATGGTAAACAAATTAATTTGTCTTGGCGTAAGCTCCATAATATCAGCTCCACGTACAACTTCAGTTATCCCTTGGTCAATATCATCAATTACTACCACTAACTGATACGCAAACAAACCATCATTTCGTTTAATAATGTAATCTTCATTTACTAAATGAGTATCAACGGTTACGTTTCCATGTAATAAATCGTCAAACTGCCCTTGCTTGAAATTTTGTTTTAATCGAACAGCATGATCATCAAATGGATGTTTTTTATCACGACATTCATCAAGATAAATACCACCCGCTATTTTTATGTTTTTACGCGAGCAGTGGCAAGTGTACAGGTGATCGTTTTGTTTTAGTTGTTTAAAAATTTTTTGGTAACGAGTATGGCGGGAAGATTGAACTAAACAGTTACGATAATTGAGGTCGTCAGCTGTTTGTAAATCTTTATCCCAGATAAGACCAAAACTTTCTAGCCCATCTAGAATAGTGTCAACGGAACCTGCAACTTCTCGTGTTTTATCTATATCTTCAATGCGCACAAACCAAAGGCCATTTTGTGATTTGGCTTGTAAAAAACTACCGAGGGCTGCAATTAAAGAACCAAAATGCAAAGGCCCTGATGGAGATGGCGCAAAACGCCCACGATATTGGGTATTAGGTTGTGGCTGCGAATGAAAGGGGGATTTCACAAAAGAAAAAGGGTTAAGGCTAATGCCTTAACCACCTAATTGTTTCTCTTTAATTTCAGACAAGGTTTTGCAATCAATACATTGGTCAGCTGTTGGACGAGCTTCCAAACGACGAATACCGATTTCAATGCCACAAGTCTTACAAAAACCAAAATCACCAGATTTAATTAATCCAAGTGTTTTTTCGATTTTTTTAATTAATTTACGTTCACGGTCACGAGTACGTAGTTCTAATGCGAATTCTTCTTCTTGAGAAGCACGATCAACTGGATCTGGAAAGTTAGCCGCTTCATCTTGCATATGAGACATAGTACGGTCAACTTCTTGACGTAACTGATCACGCCAAGCGTTTAAGATTTTTCCAAAATGAGAATATTGTTCATCCGACATATATTCTTCATTTTTTGTCTCAACATACGGCTCAACGCCTGCTAAGGCTAGTAATCCTAATGATTTTTTATCTGCCATGTGCTGTTTTCTCCTGATAATTCAACTGGTTAGCGTATTTTGGTATTTTTATCCAGCAACCAGTAGTGTTACTGCTTTAAAAAAACGGCGCTATCTATAGCAAAAAATAGCAGCCGAGGCAATTTATTTATCTCAAATGACCTAAATAAATATTCCAATTACCACTGAAAATTACTGGTTTTTGTCGCAGTAATTCCATTTAGGTCTATTTGGGTATGTAATACAATTATTTCTAATCCGCTTAAAAATGCTTTTTTTAGTTCTTCTGCGTATTTAGCATCAACAGTATCGGCCACTTTTACAGAAGCAATACCCGTATGTTGAACTAAAAACACAAGTACGCCGCGGTGACCTTGTTGGATCACTTCCACTAACTCTCGTATATGTTTTTGTCCACGAGTTGTAACGGCGTCTGGAAATGCGCCTAATCCTGTTTCTTCATCTAACAATAATGTTGTAGATTTTACTTCCACATAACAATTAGGTTTTGCGCTGCTACTCTCAGAGCTACTATTTACCGCATTATCCGTGAGTAATATGTCAATTCGACTATTCTCATTACCATATTTTACTTCTGTTGTTAATGTGTCGTAATTGTTAAGAGTTGGCAGTAAACCTTTGTTTATTGCCTCAACTACGACTTTATTTGCTTTGATAGTATTAATACCAATAAAGTGTCCTAGATGATTTTGAACTAACTCAAAGGTGTTTGGATATTTACGTTTAGGATTATCGCTCGTACTGTAATACACGCTATAACCAGGTTCTGCACAACCCGTCATTGCCCCAGTATTGGGACAATGAATGGTGATGACTTCGCCATTTTCGGTTTCTACATCAGCCAAAAAACGCTTGTAACGTTTTATTAACGTGGCTTTAGAAAGTGCTACTTTTTGTAAGTTATTTTTCATAGTACTAAGGAACGTAATAATTGGGGTTATATTACGGCAAGTAAAATAGATCTGCCAGTGATCTGGCGTTATAAAAGGTAGAGTCGATTACTAACTAATAATTAATATGCTAAATCAAACCAACCAACTAATTCATTTACATAATCCTCTGGCAATATATGGTTACCATCAAAAGTGATGTGTACTTTATGAGGATTGGGTATCGAAGAAAATAAAGAGAAGTTTTGCTCTTCAGTTGCATTTTCATCATCGTTACTTGTTACTAACCATACGGAATCATGAGTTAACTGTGGCATTACATTTTTAGGAGCAACGGTTGCAGTTTTGTCGTCAAGGTAAGGCGGTACAATAGAAAGAACATTATTTATTCTCTTATCTACTCCTGCGAGTAATAAACTCATTTGACCTCCCATACTGTAGCCTGCAACATGTGTAGAGTTAATATCCAACTGTGGTTGCTGTTCTATCCAATCTAACAAAATTCTGTGATCTATTACCGTTGACGTTATCATATCTATATAGTCTGTTTTATTGCCTAAGAAACTGAGGTTGAGCATTATCGTACGTAATGTTGTGTCGGGTTGTTTACGAGAACCATGATGTCTAGCGTCTATGGCTATTACCACAATGCCTTTTTCAATGGCAATATCCGTTAATTTATTCACTTGAGTAACAGTTTCTCGTCCTTTTATTGAATCTTTCCACCAACGTGGATAGCTTCGACCCATAGCATGCATGCCTATTAACACCGGATATGTTTCTTTGATTATATTTGGGTAATTGATTTGACCTTTAACGGTAGAGCCATCAAAGCTAGTGTAAGTGAATTCAAAAAGACGATCTTCCAATTTAGTCAGTGTTAGCTCAACTTGTGGTTCAGGCTTATATTTATATGCCTGTAAAACGTCTTCAAGGGAGAGTGGATTATTATCTAAGGTGAAAAATAAATAATATATAAAGGCTAATGTGGATAAAGTAGCAGTAACAATACTTGTGACTTTATAAGTGAAAAAGTTGGTTGTTTTTAGTGGGGTTAGCATATTTTTTTTCCTCGTTATTTTTAACGTACCTTAACGAGGGATAGATCAAATCAATGTGAAATGTCAGAGCTTAATTTTTATTATTTTCTAAATTTATACAAAAGGTAAAAATCGAGTTGGTTGATTTTATTTCAAATTGCCAATTTAATGCTCCAATAACCCTACGAACCAAATAAAGGCCATGCCCAAGTCCAGTACTGTTTATCTTTTTCACTTTTTCCTCAGTTAAGCTATTAACTTTACTTTCTGATATGGGATTGGATATGTCATTTTCAAAACTAAGTTGATGATCTATAAGTCGTATTAATAGTGTATTTCCGGTGGAATGTGCAAGAGCGTTTTCAATAAGGTTTATCACCAGCAAAATGACTTGCTGTTTATGAGCTGTAACTTTAAACGTTTCTTCCACATCAAGATTAATGTAAAAGGATTGCTCGCTCAGTTTTGGATACAATAACAAAACACATTCTTCCAGAACCGGGCGCAGTTTAAACGTCACTAATTTAAAGGATTCCGACCTAGCCAGAGTTAATAAGGTAGTGACAATATGCTTCATTTGATCGGCTGATGCTAATAAATTGGCTATGTCCGATGGAGTAAGTGAACGGTTTTTAGCAAGACTTAAAGTATTATGTATAACAGTAAGTGGTGTTCTTAATTCATGGCTGACATCACGGTTAAAATCACTTTCCCGTTTTACCGCGTGGTTTAGATCATTTAAGGCATTTTCAATAGTCCCAGCGAGGAATTTGACTTCATTTTTGTGTTCTTCTTTCGTTAATTTTATGTTTTCACTTTGATTTTTCTGTCGTTCTACTTCGTTAGCTAAATTTGTAACTGGCCGAGTTATTTTAACTGATATTCTATATGCCAACCAAATAGATATGAAAATAGCCGCAGAAAAAACAGTTAAGAATAAGATCACAAGTTCATTTGAAGGACTGGATACACTTAGAAAAGGAGAGACCTCCGCGACTAAAATGTGGGTAGAATTTTCGTTAAGATTTAAGTATTGAATATGATAATGCTGATCATTAGCAAAAATCTCTCTGGTAAGTCTGTTATTTTTATATGCTTGTGCAATCGAAAACGGAGCTGATTGAGGGTGATCATAAACCGTCATAAAGGCAGTACTAGGTTGCGCGATTACCCCATCTTTTTGATAAGTGTTATTAATGGCATTTACTTCATAAGTTAAAAGTTTTTCTAATACTTCATCCTCTACAATATAAGCGGCCATCATAGTCAAAGCTGAGTAAATAATTGATAGTAATAAGGTGAATCCACCAAAAATTAAAAAAACCGTTTTTTTTATGCTGTAATTAAGAGTCATTGTGTAATTCTAATTTGTAACCAACATTGGTGATTGTGGTTAGAATTGGTGAGTTAAATGGTTTATCTAGCGCGATACGTAATTGGTAAATATGAGTCCTAAGTGCATCCGTATCAGGTGGCACATCTCCCCAAACTTTGAATATTAAATTTGAGCGAGTTACTGCTTGTGGATAGGCTAATGCCAGTGTTGTTAATATATTAAAGCCGATATTGGTTAATTTTAACATTTGGCCACTTCTTATAGCGCTTCTTTCATTCTGTTTAATTACGAGATCACCAACCTCAATTGTAAGGTTTTGGTGTAAATTATGACGACGAGACAACGCCTCACAGCGTAATATTAATTCTCTAAATTCGAAAGGTTTAGTCACATAATCATCAGCACCAATGCCATAACCTTTTACTTTTTCTTCAAATGCATCACGTGCTGTTAACATCAAAATTGGAGGGGTAACTTTAGCGTTTGATTTAATTTGCTCACATACCTCAAGCCCATCAATATCAGGTAGGTTTAAATCCAGAATTATAACGTCATAATTCTGCGTTAATGCCAATGAAATCCCATGTTTACCACAGCTGGCATAATCAACAACCCATTCGTGTCCATTGAAAAACTCAACCAATTGTTCTGCGATTATTCGATGATCTTCGATTAACAATATAGAAAGTTTAGGCACTAGATGATTTACCTTTAATTCGTCTTATAACAATTAATAACATGATCAGAGTGAAATCTGTGTGAAGTAATACTTATTACAAAACAATTAATCACGGTCTTAAATTCGGCGCCTAATAACGATTAAAACTAAATTTGTGTTTTCTTCGGAATTAAATGCAACACACCCGCAACAAGCAAACCAGCAACAATCCCGTAAATTCCATCTAATAAAATGCTTGAAAGACCAGTTACAAAACTATTGGCTGTGGGGATAAGGCCTAATATAAACTCAGAAACATGATGTAGCCAAGCTAAATTGTGGGTTAACATGCCGCCACCAACCAAGAACATAGCAACTAGGCCAATCCAGCTTAAACTTTGCATTAACCTTGGTGCAAACACTAGTAAACCTGAACCTATCTTGTTACGTAATTTGTTAAATAAGTTACTAGGCTTCAGTGACTGCCAGGCTAAACCAACATCATCCATTCTTACAATAAGAGCAACAAGTCCATAAACCCCGGTGGTCATAACAATGGCGATAACGGATAATACTAATACTTGATCCATTAACGTTTTATTGGCAACCGTACCAAGCGCAATAATGATTATTTCTGCTGATAAAACAAAGTCGGTTCTTATCGCGCCTTTTATTTTGTCTTTTTCAAACTGGACTATATCCACTTCAGGCTCACTTAATGCTGACACCAAAGCTTCGTGCTTTTCTGATTTAGTTGTTTTATGACTTACCGTTTCTATGATTTTTTCTGCGCCTTCAAAAGACAGAAATAAACCGCCCATGATCAATAACGGCACAATTAACCAATTAGCAAAAATACTAATTAATATCGCGGCGGGAACCAATAAGGCTTTGTTAAGAAAAGAGCCTTTTGCCACAGCCCAAACAACGGGTAACTCTCTATTGGCTTTAACGCCTGAGACTTGCTCGGCGTTAACGGCTAAGTCGTCACCCAATACGCCAGCGGTTTTCTTTGCTGCCACTTTAGCCATAGCTGCCACGTCATCTAAAATCAGTGCGATGTCATCAAATAATGCAAAAAAGCTTGCGCCAGCCATAGGTACTTCCTTTATATAAATTAAGTTAAAAATCTTTATCAATTAATATGC
>JAWUWS010000015.1:0-28831 GCA_034111705.1 Psychrosphaera sp. | reverse complement strand
CTCTGCATTCGTAGTACGTAAAATTTCTAACGGTGAAGGTATTGAGCGTACATTCCAAACGCACAGCCCTGTTATCGACAGCATCGAAGTTAAACGTCGTGGTGATGTACGTCGCGCTAAACTTTATTATATGCGTGAGCGTTCTGGTAAGTCAGCACGTATCAAAGAGAAGTTGAGCTTTAAAAAGTAAACTTTTTTACTTGATGCCAAAAAGGAGCACATTTGTTGCTCCTTTTTTTGTGCCTGAAATTTAGTATTTGAAGGAGTAGATAACGACTGCTGTCTTGGTGCAAGGTGATCTTGCAAAAAAATCAATTCAGATATCAAGATTAAGCGTTGACACTGCTAGCTCATTTTTATAATGTGTAACTAAAGGTGTACGGGGTGTAAAGTAATTATTACATAAATCCTCGCTTAATGAATTGAGGTTAATATGAATAAAGACAGTTTGAATAATGTAAATGTAAAAGCTGAGAAGCTTTTAGTTATGCCAAGTGCGTTAAAATCAGCGTTACCGCTGAGTGAAAAAAATAAAACGTTTATCGCCAATGCCCGCAACACTATCTCCAATATAGTGCACAAAAAAGACCACAGGACGCTTATTATTTCTGGGCCTTGTTCTATCCATGATATTAAAGCTGCAAAAGAATACGCATTGAAGTTAAAAAAACTGCAAGAAAAATGCAGTGACACTGTATACCTTGTAATGCGTGTTTATTTTGAAAAACCTAGAACAACCGTTGGTTGGAAAGGATTGATCAATGACCCACATTTAGATGGCTCTTTTGATATAGAAACTGGCTTGTTAAACGCTCGTGAATTATTACTGTGGTTAACGGAGCAAGAAATTCCTATTGCGACTGAAGCACTTGACCCAATCTCTCCTCAATATTTGTCAGACTTAATTAGTTGGTCAGCAATTGGTGCTCGTACAACGGAATCACAAACTCATAGAGAAATGGCCAGCGGCTTATCTATGCCGGTAGGCTTTAAAAATGGAACTGACGGTAATGTTAGTATTGCCGTTAACGCGATAGGTGCAGCTGAGAGTGGGCATAACTTTATTGGTATTAGTGACAAAGGCCAGGTCGCTATTATTCAAACAAAAGGCAACCCAGACGCTCATTTGATACTTCGTGGTGGTAGTAAGTCCCCTAATTACCAAGCTGAGTTTGTGGGTGCTGCTGAAGCTGATATTACCAAAGCGGGTTACAACCCAGCAATTATAGTGGATTGTTCTCATGCCAATACCAATAAAGATTATACTAGGCAGCCAATTGTTGCTAAAGACATTCTAGAGCAGTTAGAACAGGGGAATCGCTCTATCGTTGGTATCATGATAGAAAGTAATATTAATGCTGGTAATCAAAAATTAGTTGACAATATCAGTACGTTAAAATATGGCGTGTCAGTAACTGATGCGTGTATTGATTGGGATGATACTGAGTCATTAGTGTTAGAGTTTGCTCAGCGATTAGATGCAGTAATAAAATCAAAGCAATTAAACACAGCAGCGTAACGGAGTTTGGTTTGGCGTTAAATAATCTTAGAGATGAAATTGACCAGTTAGATACTCAACTTGTTGAGTTACTTGCTAAACGGCAAGAGATAACAACGGCTGTTGGTCGATATAAAAAAGAAGTTGGTAAGCCAATTTATGACCCTCAAAGAGAAGCTGAACTAATTAGTAAGCGCAGGGAATTAGCTTCGTCTTTAAATGTAGAACCTGATTTAATTGAGGATTTGTTACGCCGAATTATGCGAGAGTCTTATCAGACTCAACATGACGGTTATCGCTGTGTATTGGCGGAACAAAGTAAAGTTGTCATTGTTGGTGGTAAAGGCGCTTTAGGTTCTCGTTTCTGTGACATGTTTGCACGCTCTAATTATCAGGTTGAAATATTAGAGGAGCAAGACTGGCCTGTGGCCAAAGCAATCATAAAAGACGCTAAGTTAGTTTTAATAACAGTACCAATTAAATTAACTGAGCAAATTATTGAGCAATTACCAGAGTTAGCGAGTGATTGTGTTTTAGCTGATTTAACTTCGTTGAAACAATCCCCGTTAACCGCAATGTTAGAGAAACACTCAGGTCCCGTTGTAGGGTTACATCCTATGTTCGGCCCTGATGTACCTAACTTTGTAAAACAAGTGTTTGTGGTTTGTGAGGGGCGCTTTCCTGAGCAATACGACTGGTTATTACAGCAAATTAAAATTTGGGGAGCTGTATTACAAAATGATGATGCAGCTGAACACGATGTAAGCATGGAGTTAATTCAAGCCATGCGTCATTTTACTACTTTTGTTTATGGTCGTTTTTTGTCAAATGAAAAACCAGACTTAGATCAGTTGTTACGACTCAGCTCGCCAATTTATCGTCTTGAACTTGCCATGACTGGGCGTTTGTTTGCACAAGATTCAAATCTTTATGCGGATATAATCTTTGGAGCAAAAAATGCTTTGGATCTTGCAATTCGATTTAGACAAGAATTAGATAATGCGATTACTCTCTTACAAAATCATGATAAAGAAAGTTTTAAACAAAGTTTTGAACTTGTTGCGGATTGGTTTGGTGGTAAATCTAATGAGTTTTTAGCTGATAGTAGAACTTTACTAAAGTCAGCCCAAGATTCTCGAATTTTAAAGTAAATAAAAAGATTACACATGTTGATTTTCAGACTAGTATTGATGTAAATATAGTTAATAAGCGGTTGTTTAATAATCTATTTAATTTAACAATAGAAATATAACACTTAATTCCAAATCTGTACCGAAGGAAATAATATGTCTACAGAAAATGCTTTACTGACCATTCTTGTCGAAAAAATTAAAAGTGACTCACTTGTTTTACCTACTTTGCCTGAAGTCGCTATTAAAATCCGTGAAATTGCCGATGATCCAGACGTGAACTTAATGAATATGGCTCAGGTTATTGGCCAAGATCCTGCACTTTCTGCGCGTATGGTAAAGGTTGCCAATAGCGCATTTATGGGACGTTCTGTAAAAGTTGAAACATTAAATCAAGCCGTGACTCGTGTTGGTTTACGCCAAGTTAAAAATATAGCGACGGCAATTGCGATGGAGCAGTTGTTTGTTTCAAAAAATGAACTGGTTCGAGAGTATATGGAGCAGTCTTGGCAAAAAACGGTGAATGTTGCTTGTGTTGCTATGGCTTGTTTACAAATTTGGTTACAAGATAATAAACGTACGTCATTAAATATCGATACCTTAACGTTAGTTGCCCTTGTGCATAGTATTGGTGTACTTCCTATATTAACTGAAGCAGAGCGCCATGAAGAAGTGTTTGCTAATCCGGCTTTCTTAGAAGCGGCAATAAAGAAAATGGCGGGTAAATTGGGCGGCGCAATTATGCGTTCGTGGGAATTTTCTAGTGAGTTTGTTTCTGTTACTGAAAACTGGAATGATATGAGCTTTCAACCAGAACAAATCAGTTATTTAGATTTTGTACGTATTGGTGCAATCCATACAAAGGTTCTTGGTAAAAATGCAGATACAAATGAACAACTTATGCCTTATATAGAAAAAGGTATTTTGCCAGACTTAGACTTTTTTGAATCAGAAGAGTTTATAAATGCACTTAATGATGTGAAGTCGGTATTTGCTTAAGATACGGAAACCTTAAATGTATTTATACATTTAAGGTAAATTAAAAAAAAAAAACTAGTCAGTGACTAGTTTTTTTGTTTACGTCATACGTCTTTATGTGAAATTTAATCGTATATCGTAGGAATAGCTTCTCGTTTATGCTGAGTTCTATTAAATATGCCAACCAGTTTTTGGCTTGCATCCACACCAATGTCTTTCCCTTCTAAGAAGTCGTCGATTTGGTCGTAGGTTAATCCTAACGCTGACTCATCTTCTTTACCTGGGTCTAATTCTTCAAGATCCGCAGTTGGAGCTTTTGTTACTAGCAGTTCAGGTGCACCTAAATAATTAGCTAACGCTCTTACTTGTCTTTTGTTTAAACCAAATAATGGAATTAAGTCACAAGCTCCATCGCCAAATTTAGTGAAAAAACCTGTGATATTTTCCGCCGAATGGTCTGTGCCTAATACCAGTCCACCAAGCAAGCCCGCCACTTCATATTGCGCTATCATACGCATACGGGCTTTTACATTACCTTTTACAAAATCAATACTATGATCGTTAAGATTATCTTTTAATACACTAGGTAAAGAATCAACAACTTGATGGTGGATACCTTCAACGCCCGATTTCACGTTAATGGTTAATGCATGTGACGGATTTATAAAGTCGATAGCAAGTTGTGCTTCATCTTCATCTGCTTGAACGTCATAAGGCAATCTGACTGCGGCAAATATATATTTGTTCGTATTATGCTCTGCATTTAATGCATCGACTGCTTTTTGAGCAAGTTTTCCACATGTTGTAGAATCTATGCCGCCACTTATACCAAGAACAAGAGAGGTTAAATTGGAATCAATTAATCGTTTTTTAATGAAGTTAACTCGACGTGATACCTCGTGCTCAACGTCAATTATCGGTTGAACTCTCATTTCTTTAATTATTTGTGGTGCATCCATAACTTAACACTTCTATTGTTAATCTAGAGTGGTTATTCTATTCCAAAATTTATAATTGAACTAGTGTTAAGTTTAGTGAGGAAAAATATGAAAAAAGTAACGGCTATAATTAAACCATTCAGATTAGATGACGTAAGAGAGTCTTTATCTGAGTTAGGCATTAATGGAATGACTGTAACTGAAGTTAAGGGCTTTGGCCGCCAAAAAGGGCATACAGAACTATATCGCGGCGCTGAATACATGGTCGACTTCTTACCAAAAGTTAAGCTTGAGCTAATTATAAGTGATGAATTATTAGAGCAAGTTTTGGACTGTATCCTAGCAACGGCACAAACAGGAAAAATTGGTGATGGTAAAATCTTTGTTGAAAATATTGAAAGAGTGATCAGGATCAGAACTGGAGAAGAAAACGACGAAGCGATTTAATAGTAATTAATGTCGCTAAAATAAAAACCGGAAGTAATACTTCCGGTTCTATAAAACAATAATTACTCTGGAAGGTTAACCGTTATTCATCGGTTAATAATTTACGTCCTATCTCTATTGTTCTAGGCTTTAATGCCTCTGGTATTTCACGCTCTAAATCAATATGAAGCAAACCATTTTCTAAGTCAGCTCCTAATACTTTAATGTAATCGCCTAATTGGAAGCGTCGTTCAAAGTTTCTCTCTGCAATACCTTGATAAAGGTATTTAGTTTGTTGTTTCTGCTCTGCTTTAGTTCCTTTTACAATCAAAGTGTTTTGCTCTGATTTGATCTCAAGTTCTGAGTCTTGGAAACCAGCAATAGCCATGGTAATTCTGTACTTATCGTCAGTAACTGCTGCGATATTATATGGAGGATAGCCACCATTCTTGTCTGTTCTGTTTGCGTTATCTAATAAAGACGCTAAATGATCAAAACCAATGAATGAACGGTATAGTGGTGATAAATCTACATTTCTCATATTTCTTATCCTTTGTTTTTAGCAATAAGTAATAAACAATCAATCGAAATTAAAACGCATTGTTGTTTCTTTAATTGTTTACTTTTAGTAAGAGCCTTCCTAATGGACAGGCTTGTTTAGTTAACTTGAACCCTATTGGCGAACAATGTTGTCAACTTAACTAATATATATGGAGAGGATTTTATTTATCAAGGCTAGAAAACAAAAAAGTCAGATTAATCTGACTTTTTTATTTAAAACAAAGGGATACCATTTCTATTTTTTAATTTTGGGTATTTCAGTTGTTTCTTCTGGAGTTGTAGCAACTTCATTAGCATTAAATTCAGCTTGTTCTGAAACGTCAATAATAGCAGCTAACGCAGCATCATAGTTTGGGTGCGCTGATAACTTATTCACTATTTCTTTATAAGTTATGTTTCCTTCAGGTGACACTACAAAGATTGCTCTGGCTAATAAGCCCATGTCTTTAATTAACACCCCATAATTCATACCAAAATCACGCCATACTGAATCAGACAATGTTTGCATCTTGTCAATATTCTCAGAATTACAAAAACGTTTTTGAGCAAATGGTAAGTCAGTGCTGATGGTTAACATCACTATATCTTGTGGTAAGTTGTCAAACTCATCATTAAAACGTTTGGTTTGGATACTACAAATGCCAGTGTCTAAACTTGAAACAACACTAATTAATAAAGGTTTACCTGAAAAGTCAGCTAATGTTTTTACACTAAATTTATTATCTACCACTTTAAAGTTTGGCGCCGCCTGATTTAGATCAACTTGAGTACCTAATAAAGCGACAGGTTTATCACCAGCTTTAACTAAGTCGAAGCGAACAGGAAGGTCTTTTTGAATGTCATAAGCTGAAGAAAACGAACTTACAAAAGCGAGTAGTAAAAATATAAAATATTTCATAGGGGTTGTAGAGCCTGATTATTATTTTTTTAAAGATTATAGGGGGTATTGTCTACTAAGTGCTATAGTTTTGAAAGCAATAATAAATATCCATTTCTGGATCATTATATCTTATTAAACATAATTCAAATACGGTCGATAAAAGTGGTATGCAAACTCCAGTAATTATATGTGACGACTCAAATTTAGCCAGAAAGCAAATGGCTCGTTCCCTTCCAGAGGAGTGGGACGTTGAGGTGATCTTTGCCAATAATGGCGAAGATGCGATGGATAAAATCCATCAAAATAAAGCTCAAATTTTATTTCTTGATCTTAATATGCCCGTTTTAGACGGGTATGGTGTATTAGAAGCGATTAAGGCTGAGAACTTATCAATTATAACAATAGTGATTTCCGGGGATATACAACCAGAAGCTCACGCTAGGGTAAAAGCACTTGGTGCGTTGGACTTTATCAAAAAGCCAATAGACAAAGACAAACTGCAAGAGCTATTAACCAAGTATGGCATTACAGAGCCAAATAAGCTGCAAGCGTTAACCCCTCAAGTTGAAGATTTACTGGACTCTGAGACCAGAGATATACTGCAAGAGGTTACTAATGTTGCAATGGGTCAGGCTGGTAGTTTATTAGCCACGGTATTAAAGGTCTTTGTTAAATTACCTATTCCAAATGTTAATTTATTAGAAGTAAGTGAGCTTTCAATGGCATTGCATTCGGTTGAAAGTAACGATTCTACTTCTGGTGTATGCCAGGGGTTCATTAGTGGCGGTGTTGCTGGCGAAGCATTATTAATTTTAAACGATTCTAGCTTTGTTGATATAGCCCGGTTATTAAACTACAACAAAAAAATTGACGATGGTGTTGAGCTTGAGTTACTGATGGATATTTCCAATATCTTAATAGGTTC
This sequence comes from Psychrosphaera sp., assembly GCA_034111705.1. GTDB lineage: Bacteria > Pseudomonadota > Gammaproteobacteria > Enterobacterales > Alteromonadaceae > Psychrosphaera. The sequence goes on along the minus strand of JAWUWS010000015.1, from coordinate 21,495 downwards.
AATATTAAAAGGGTTGTCAGAGCAACTTGATCTTAATTTTAGCCAAGGTCACCCTGTGGTTTTAGGTCAACATTGTAACGTATCGGATTTAATTTATTCGAACTCCACGCATTGGAAAAAATCATTAACAATAGAAATCAGTTACGGTATCGAAGATTATGATATTCACTGTGATTTATTATTATTAATTACAGAAGACTCAATTCCAACGTTAAAAAATAAACTTAACTTCTTATTTGATGTGTAATTATGACTGAAAAAGCGACAGTAGAAGTATCAGAAATTCATTGGCTAATGGATATGTTCCAATCTGTAGATGTGGGACTAGTGGTGTTAGACCGTGATTATAAAGTCCAAGTGTGGAATGGCTTTATGGAAAATCATAGTGGTCTATTACCTTATGAAGTAAGAGATAAATCATTATTCGAGTCATTTCCTGATTTAGATAAAGAGTGGTTGTTACAAAAAACAGATCCTGTTTTTGTATTAAAAAATAGAGCTTTTACAATATGGGAACAACATGCTCATATTTTTAAGTTTAAAAACTATCGACCAATCACCAGTGTTGCTCCCTTTATGTACCAAAACGCAACCTTTCTACCTTTAACGAATACTACTGGTGAAGCAACGCACTTATGCATCATTATTTATGATGTAACAGATGTTGCGATTTCAAAAATTGAATTACAGGAAGTTAATAAAGAATTACAACGACTGAGCCGAACAGACCGACTTACAAATTTGAATAATCGTGGTTATTGGGAAGAATGCTTACAAAAAGAATTTGTGCGTCAACGCCGTCAAAATGGTATCAGTACTTTATTGATCTTCGATATAGACCATTTCAAAAAGGTTAATGATAAATACGGTCACGCAGGCGGTGATGATGCAATACTGCATTTAGCTAAAATTTTAAAGAAGAACTTGCGTGAGACTGATATTGGCGGTCGTTATGGTGGTGAGGAATATGCCGTAATTTTAACGGATACAAACGCTCAAGACGCTTTTATATTCGCAGACCGTTTACGTATTATGGTTGAAAAGTCAGTGGTTACTTATAATGAATTTGAATTCCAGTTTACGATTAGTCTAGGTCTTGCTGAATATACAGGGGATTTAAATTCATATCAAAATTGGATTGAAGTGGCAGATGGCGCACTATATAAAGCAAAAATGTCTGGTAGAAATAAAGTCGAAATATATAATCACCCAGAAGAAAATAGTGAGAGCTAAATAGTTTATGTCTTATACCCATTTTATTAAGTATTTAGTTCCCACTGAGTAATAAAATAGGTATTAGTCAGTGTGAAGTAATAAAAAAGCCCAATACTTTTATAAAAGTAATTGGGCTTTTTTATTACCGGATTATTAATGGTTAACGTGTTTTACCACTTTTCTTTTCTACGGCGAGTTAACAACCAACCAACAAATACACCAATAACAATACCACCAACATCATATAACTTAGCTAAGATACGTTTAGTTTCATCAATATCTTGTACCGACGTAAGTAAGGCTTGGTTCTCATTCGTAACCGTTAAAAGTTGCTCTGATAGCAAAGCATTATTCTTAGTTAATGTTGCAATTTCCTCTTCTAGTACTGTTAAATCATCAGTAGAGACTTTACCTAGTTTTGACATTTGCACTTTGAGAGCTTTAATTTTAGCGTTCGCGGATGCTAGTTCATATTTCACACCGGCAGTCTTAGCTAACATAGTAGAATCAATCCAACCTGTTTTGTTATCACTTAATTTAATTTCCATCCAACCCGTACTTTCATCTTTGGAAATAATAGTTACTTTTTCACTTGCGGGAACACGTGCAGTTATACGATAACGATTACTGCTGCCTGAGTGAATAAACACAAATAGCTGATCAGTAATAAACATTTCATAGGGTGCTACTGAAACAATAGAGCTTTTAGGGCCAGATTTTTGAGCTGTAGTCTCTTCTGTTTCCTCAATTACCGCCGCACTATTTTCAGATTTTGGCTCAGGCGTTACCACTTTAACTTCAGGTTGTGTAGGCTCCACTGCAGGGCTTGCAAAAATATTGCTTGATAATAGTAAGCCACAAATTAATGTCGCTTTATATCGTTTCATTTGTTTATTTTCCATTAATAATATTCTTTTCGTTATTCTGTGATATTAAAATCCGTCACTGATGTTAGGTTTTTACGCATGTTAGTTCAAGTACTTATTATTGACCCGTATTTAAAGCAAATAAAATAGGGGGATTTAATAACAAGGTTTGTTGTAACAGCGCTTGAAAACATTGAGTTTCGCTTGATGGTTAGGTAACCTGCTTAATACTAATTTTTCATACCTCAAGACAAAGTCATTTTAATGGAAATCGAATTAAAGTTTTTAGTGGCCGATAGTGATGTTTCGTTTCTTTCTAAAGCCTTAGATAGTAGCCAGTATAAAGTACAGCAACAACCAACATTATCACTCTCTAATGCCTATTACGATACACCTGATAATGCATTGCGACAGTGGGATTTTGGTTTAAGGACTCGCTGTAGTGAGACGATTGATGGACAACGTTCAATGGAACAAACGATTAAATTGTCCGGTGGGGATATTGGTGGGTTGCAACAACGTCCTGAATATAATGAAACGTTGTCAGATACATCACCAGAGTATGTGTTCGCCGATTTGGCACTTTTCTCTGCTTCTATTTGGCCTGCTGACTTTCCTGTACAAGATATACAAAAAAAATTAACAAAGATATTTGAAACCAACTTCACAAGACACGTTTGGCTTATAACTACAGCTAAAGGTGCGATTATTGAATGTGTGTTAGATAATGGCAATGTTGAAGTTGAGGAAGGCGGAGACATACGACAGCAAGTTATTTCTGAATTTGAACTTGAACTTCATAATGGAGATGTCTCAGATCTTATTGAGGTCGCGACGTATTTAACATCAAAAATAAACGCTAAATTAGGTTATTTTAGTAAAGCAGCTAGAGGATACATGTTAGCTCAAAATACGGAGCTTAAAAGTAAAAATCTTGAGCCTTGTAAATTAGCAAAAAGTAGTCAGTTAGAGCCTGCGTTCATCAAGTTATTAACTCATGCTATAAAATTTGTTCAACATCACGAAGTTGTATTTGCCCAGACTAAAACATTAAAGTCACTACGTAGAGTACTTGATGGTATTTCATTAATTGTCCATGTATTGCAATTGTTTTCTGAGTACTTACCAAATAGTCAATGCCAAAAATTCATAGAGTTATTTAAACAATGGCGTAGTGAACATGGTTGGATTGAAGCCTTTTATCAACTAGAACAACTTACTGGACGTAAAAGTCCATACCGTAAAGATATAGATAAAAGTGAGTATCTACGTTCCACTTTGGCGTCAATAAAGATGCCTGACGACAAAATAGAAAAGTCCCTCAGCCAATTTAGTTCGCCACAGTACAATCATTTGTTTCTTGGTTTCATCCAATGGATAAATCAAAAACAATGGCGCAGCGAAATGCCATTAGAAAGACTAAATCTATTAACCATTCCTATTTCAGAAGTCTCAGAAAGTTGGTTGGACTTTCATTGGTTATCTTTAAAAGAGGTGTTGTTAGTCTTATCCAAGCAAGCTAATTGCCTAGATATAGAATCCGCTTTTTGGCCGCTTACTAAAGTATTGTTAACGGGGATTTGTGTCGACAGTTTATTTGATAGTGAAGATCGCAAACATTTTCGTAGCCACTTACTTAATTTAATGGTCGGCTTTGAAGAAACCATATTATTACAAAAGTCTGAGCTTATTCTATCTACGAATGCGGCTGATGATATTGATGAGAAAGAAGCTATAAAATGGCTACAATCAAAACAACAGAGTCTTCAAGTAGCCTTAAATGCATCAGTGACCGCAATAAATAAATTAAAGCCTTATTGGTAAACTAAGTTATCGCTAAGGTTGATTATAAATAATGGAAATCAAACTCAATATGTTGCCACAGCAATTATCGGCTTTAGCAGAGTCACGTTTACAAACGTTACTTGAAGTATGGCCTGAGATACAGCCGACTGCCGTTGGCGGTGAACTAACATTAAGGCTATTAGCCTTTAGTGAGTTTATCTTTCAATCTTGTCAGCGAGATGAAAACGTAGCAAAGTATTTTTTCACATTGAGTTCAGAAGCAGACTTATTAATTCCAATTCCTTTTATAGATCAATCCTGTTTGTCACTTGATGAAATTTTGTTTGCTCAAAAAATCAGGCGGTTTCGTCAATGGATTATGTCAGTGTTAGCCGCTAGAGACTTTTTAAAACTCCAAACAATTGAAACAACCATGCAAGAGTTATCTGATCTTGCGGATCAATTTTATACTTTGGTTAGAAAGTGGGTGAAGCAGCAAATGTCAGGGCGTTGGGGAGTTGCACTTGACTCCAATGGCAATGAAATTACCTTAATTGCATTAGGCATGGGGAAACTGGGTGGAAAAGAACTTAATTTTTCCTCTGATATAGACTTAATATTTTGTTACGCGGAAAAGGGCCAAACCAGCACAGGTCGTCGTAGCGAAGACTTGCAAGTTTACTTTACTAAAATGGCCCAAAAAATCATTCAATTACTCGACTCAGTTACCGCCGACGGCAGAGTATTTAGAGTCGATATGCGTTTACGTCCGTTTGGTGATAGCGGTCCTTTAGTTAGTAGTTTTGATGCACTAGAAGACTACTATCAAGATCAAGGTAGAGAGTGGGAGCGTTACGCATTATTAAAAGCGCGCCCGCTGGGAATCGTTACAGACATAACCAACTCAGAACAGTCGCAGCAACAACTATTAATGCAAATGTTAAAACCCTTTGTATATCGCCGTTATATCGATTACAGCGTTATAGATGCCCTCAGAAAAATGAAACGCCAAATACAACAAGAAGTAAAACGCCGTAACCTAACGCTAAATATTAAATTAGGGGAAGGGGGGATTAGAGAGGCTGAATTTATTGTACAGGCATTACAAATGTTGCGTGGTGGTAAAGATGCACAACTTCAAAAACAAAGTTTATTAAAAACCTTACCAGAATTGGTTAACTTATCTCTTTTTAGCGCTGAAGAATCAGAGCAGCTTAAAACCAGCTATTTATGGTTACGTAAATGTGAACAGTATTTACAAGCATTTTCCGATGAGCAAACCCAAACGCTTCCGCAAGACGAACTCCAACAGCAGGCGTTAATTACACTATTTGAATTGGTTTCCTGGTCCGCATTTTTGGATACGTTTAAACAACATAGCAAAAAAATAAATAATGTATTTATTAATGTCATTGGTGAAACATCACAAGACTCTAATCAACAAGAAGATCATTTAATTAGTAAGTGGAAAGATATTTGGCTACACAGTAATGAACAGTCTGAAGATGAACCCGATATATTACTTGTTAAGCAATTAAATAAAGACTTAGCCAATTCAGTCAGTGGTGGCAGGGGGCAAGATAAACTCGACTTATTAATGCCTTTGTTATTTACTGAATGTGAGTCACAAAATATACCGTTAACACAAGCGACTGCTGTATTTAACTTAGTTAAGAAGATTGCATCTAGGACTACCTACTTAGAACTGTTAGTTGAAAATCAAGGGGCCAGAACCCAGCTAGTTAAGCTTGTTACATCGTGTCACTTTATAGGTAAAGAATTAACTAAATTCCCATTATTGTTAGATTTGTTAATAGACCCTAAATTACTTTATTCACCAGCAGAATTAACCAGTTATCACTCAGACCTTAGAAGAAATCTATTACGCGTTGAATCGGATGATTTAGAGCTGCAAATGGAAGTGTTACGCCAATTTAAGTTATCAAGCCAATTAGCGATTGCTGCGTGTGATGTACAAGGTGTAATGAATTTGATGCAAGTGAGTGATCATTTAACAGAGCTTGCCAGTGTATGTTTGCATTTTTCTGTTGAGATCGCATGGACTCAAATGGTGGCAAAATACGGTTACCCTGTGGGCAGTTCTGTCGAGAATAAAAATTTTGGTGTAATTGGTTACGGGAAGCTTGGTGGTTATGAGCTAGGCTATGGCTCTGATTTAGACATAGTATTTGTTCATGACTGTGAGACATCACAGCCCACTGACGGTAAAAAACCAATAGATTCCAGACAGTTTTATTTGAAATTGGCGCAACGGATTATGCATATATTTACCACACGTACATTATCCGGTGAACTATATGAAGTAGACACTCGTTTACGTCCGTCTGGGGCTTCAGGTTTATTAGCTATTAATATTGAAACATTTGATGAATATCAAAAAACAGAAGCATGGACTTGGGAGCATCAAGCGTTAGTGCGCTCTCGCTTTATTTTAGGTGACGAACACCTTGGTAAACGATTTAATCAAATCCGCAATGACATACTCACAACGCCTCGAGATACAAATAATCTCAAACAAGAAGTCGCCTCAATGAGGGTTAAAATGTTTGATAACTTAAGTAAAGAAAAAGAAGGTTTATTTGACTTAAAGCAGTCAAGGGGGGGTATTGCTGATATTGAATTTATTAGTCAGTTATTAGTGTTATCAAAAAGCGTTGAATATCCAGAGTTAGCGAATATTCCAGATAATGTAAGGGTTTTACATCTAGCGAGTAAGTTAGGTTTAATCTCAGACTCTGATCATAAAATGCTAGTGGCTGCGTATATACAATATAGAGAGTTGTATCACATAGCTTCATTAAATGCAGGTGAAACATTAGTTAAGCTTGATGAGATAAATAAAAGTAAAAATAATGTCATTAATATTTGGAAGAAAATGTTTGAGTTCTAGCAGTAAAATCAGAGTTGGTTTTATCTATTACTCATATTTGTCTTTAAATAACAAAAGTTCCTCATGTCGTTATATCAAAAATAAAGCCTCTATAACTAAATTTGAAATTTTTTATAAAAAAAACGGTTCTATGAGTTGAAAATGATTCACTCAGCCCCACTTAGTTATCAAGCAAATTTAAACCCCTATTTAACAGAATTTTGGAGAGTATCCCATGGGTAGAATGATTGGTATAGATTTAGGAACAACTAACTCTTGTGTTGCAGTATTAGACGGTGATAAGCCTCGTGTTATAGAAAATGCAGAGGGTGACCGTACAACTCCTTCAATTATCGCTTACACAGAAGAAGGCGAAATACTTGTTGGTCAACCAGCAAAACGTCAAGCTGTTACAAACCCGACAAACACATTATTCGCAATCAAACGTTTAATCGGTCGTCGTTGGGAAGATAAAGAAATCCAACGTGACATCGACATCATGCCATTCAAAATTGTTAAAGCTGACAATGGTGATGCATGGGTTGAAGTTAAAGGCGAGAAAATGGCTGCGCCACAAGTATCTGCTGAAGTTCTTAAGAAAATGAAGAAAACAGCTGAAGATTACCTAGGCGAAGAAGTAACATCTGCAGTAATTACTGTACCTGCATACTTTAATGATTCACAACGTCAAGCAACTAAAGATGCTGGTCGGATTGCTGGCTTAGACGTAAAACGTATTATCAACGAACCAACTGCAGCAGCACTAGCATATGGTCTTGGTAAAAAAGGCGGCGACAATATCGTTGCTGTATACGACTTAGGTGGTGGAACATTCGATATCTCTATCATCGAAATTGATGAAGTAGATGGCGAGCAAACATTTGAAGTACTAGCAACGAACGGTGACACTCACTTAGGTGGTGAAGATTTCGATGACCGCGTAATTAATTACTTAGTTGACGAGTTTAAAAAAGAGCAAGGCGTAAATCTTAAAAATGATCCGCTTGCAATGCAACGTGTTAAAGAAGCAGCTGAAAAAGCAAAAATTGAATTATCTTCAGCACAAAATACAGAAGTTAACTTACCATATGTAACTGCTGATGCTTCTGGTCCTAAACACATGAACATCAAGCTTACTCGTGCAAAGTTAGAGTCGCTTGTTGAAGATATGATCAACGCAACATTAGAGCCATTAAAATTAGCACTTAAAGATGCAGACTTATCAGTAAGTGACATCAATGACATCATCTTAGTTGGTGGTCAAACACGTATGCCTAAAGTACAAGAGGCCGTTACTGAATTTTTTGGTAAAGAGCCACGTAAAGATGTTAATCCTGATGAAGCGGTAGCTGTAGGTGCGGCAATTCAAGCAGGTGTACTTTCTGGTGATGTAAAAGACGTATTATTATTAGACGTTACACCACTATCTCTAGGTATTGAGACAATGGGTGGCGTTATGACTGCAGTAATCGAGAAAAATACAACGATTCCTACAAAACAGTCACAAACATTCTCAACAGCAGATGACAATCAATCAGCCGTAACCATTCACGTGTTACAAGGTGAGCGTAAACAAGCTGCAAGCAACAAATCTCTAGGCCAATTTAACCTAGAAGGTATTCGTGCAGCACAACGTGGTACACCGCAAATTGAAGTAACATTTGACGTAGATGCTGACGGTATACTACACGTATCCGCTAAAGATAAAGACACAGGCAAAGAGCAAAAAATCACAATTCAATCATCTTCAGGCTTATCAGACGATGAAATCGAAGCTATGGTACGTGACGCAGAAGCAAATGCCGAAGAAGATAAAAAGTTCGCAGACCTAGCCCAAGCTCGTAACCAAGCAGACGGCCTAGCTCACGCTACTGAGAAACAAATCACAGAAGCCGGCGACGATTTACCAGTTGAAGATAAAGAAGTCATCGAAAAAGCAATATCAGATCTTAAAGATGCATCTAAATCTGGTTCAAAAGAAGACATCGAAGCTAAATCACAAGCTCTAATGGAAGCATCACAAAAGCTAGTTGAAATAGCACAAGCGAAATCAGGCGCACAACAAGCTGGTCCAGATATGGGCGGTGAGCAAGAAGCTCAGTCTGCGCAAGATGACGATGTAGTTGATGCAGAATTCGAAGAAGTAAACGACGATAAGAAATAATTTATATCGTCCTATTTGGCTCCATGTCGTTGTCGGAAGTGCTCAGGTGGTAAACCACATTGCGCGCTACCTCCTAGACCTGAAGCCAACTAGAACATCTAAATTCTTCTTAGTTTAAAGTTAGAAATTTAGTAAAAATATTACACATGGGCGGATTCCGCCCTTGTTTGTTTCAAAAAATTAAAAAGCTAAGGTTAAGTTTTAGTTATGTCTAAACGCGATTATTACGAAGTTCTGGGTGTTGAGAAAGGCGCGACAGAGCGAGAGATCAAAAAAGCGTATAAGCGCTTGGCTATGAAATATCACCCAGACCGTACGGAAGGTGATAAAGACTTAGAAGTTAAGTTTAAAGAAGTTAAAGAAGCTTACGAGATATTATCTGACGCGGGAAATCGCCAAAAATATGATCAATATGGTCATGCTGCATTTGAAAATGGGCATGGACAAGGCGGAGGTCATGGCGGCTTTGGCGGTGGAAGTGCTGACTTTGGTGATGTATTTGGTGATGTATTTGGTGACATTTTTGGTGGTGGAGGTCGTCGCGGTGGCGGTGGTCAACGTCAACAACGTGGATCGGATTTACGCTACAACTTAGAAATGAGTTTAGAAGATGCGGTACGTGGCAAAGAATTAGAAATTAAAGTACCTACATGGGTAAGTTGTGAACCTTGTAAAGGCTCTGGCGCTAATAAAGGTTCTAAACCTAAGACGTGTTCAACATGTCATGGCCAAGGCCAAGTACAAATGCGTCAAGGTTTCTTTGCTGTTCAGCAAACTTGCCCAACTTGTAAGGGACAAGGACAGATTATTTCTGACCCTTGTAAATCATGTCATGGTCAAGGACGTGTAGAAAAAACCAAAACATTATCAGTTAAGATCCCAGCGGGTGTTGATACAGGTGATAGAATCCGTTTAGCTGGCGAAGGTGAAGCTGGATTAAATGGGGCCGGAACTGGTGATTTATTTGTTCAAGTACATGTGAAAGATCATAAAATCTTCCAACGTGACGGAACACATTTATATTGTGATGTACCAATTGGTTTTACAACTGCAGCCCTTGGTGGTGAAATTGAAGTTCCAACGTTAGGTGGGCGAGCTAAATTAAAAGTGCCAGCGGAAACTCAATCAGGTAGAACATTCCGTTTACGTGGTAAAGGCGTTAAGTCTGTGCGTGGTGGTGCTACAGGTGACTTGTTATGTAAAGTTATCATTGAGACTCCGGTAAACTTAAACGACAAACAAAAAGATCTGTTAAAGCAGTTTGAAGAAAGTATGTCGGGTAAAGCATCTAAATACCGTCCAAAAGAACAAGGTTTCTTTGATGGTGTTAAAAAGTTCTTTGATGATTTAACCAGCTAACTATTTTATTTGAACTTAGTATTAATAAAAAAACGAGCATAGCTCTAATGCCGATCAGTTAAGAGAATTAATATGATCAGTTGACCGATCTTTTGGGGCTGTCAGAATCCAGTGATAATATGTCACTGGATTTTTTTATGCCTTTTTTCCAACAACTCGAAGATATGTCATCCTTTTTAGATGACGTGCACACATTAGATAAAGTCAAAAATGTTTTAGACTCAAATATATTAGAGCAAGCGTTCGAGCATGCTGGGGTTGCGACGCTCCGTAGGAGAAGATTGCCACTGGATGCCGTGATGTGGTCTGTCATAGGCATGAGTTTATTTCGTAATGAAACCGTTTGGGATATTGCGAGTCGACTTGATATTTCCCTACCTGAAAAAAATAAATTGGTGCACCTAGTGCCGTAGTGCAAGGTTGGCAACGATTAGGTTATGAAGCCGTTCAACATACATTTCAATTATTAGCTCACAAAACGTTTACAACGCAAGCATTTGAGCAATGGTGTGGATTAAACTTACTTGCTGTTGATGGCGTGAGTTTCCGAACTCAAGATAACGAAGCAAACCGCAATGAATTTGGTAGTGACAGTAACCAATATGGTGAAGGTAGTTACCTGCAAATAAGAATGTGTAGTCTAATGGAAGTTTCGAGTCATCTACTCTTGGATCGCTGTTTTGATGCACGCTGTGTAGGCGAAATGAGTTTAGCTCAACGGCTATTGTCCTCAGTACCCGACGATTCATTAACCCTATTTGACCGAGGTTATTATTCATTGGGGTTATTACACGAGTGGAGAAAATGGGGCAACAATAGCCATTGGATGCTCCCAGCCCGAAAGGACTTACAATACCAGGTCGAGCGTCACATTAGTGACAACGATAAAATAGTTACGCTACTCACAACCCCTCAAGCCCGAAAGAAATTTACTGAGTTGCCAGAGCAAATTACTGCACGACTAATCACTTATAAGGTTGATGGTAAAAGCTACCGTGTGCTTAGTTCATTAACAGACCTAATGCGCTATCCGTATGACGAATTAATCGAAGTTTATACTCAACGTTGGGAAATTGAGCTAGGGTTTCGAGAAATGAAACAAGGCTTACATCAATCTAAGCACGCATTACGAAGTAAAAAAAACAGACATGCTACACCAAGAGCTATGGGGAATGTTGCTCACCTATAACTTAATACGGATAACCATAATAGATACGACTAAGGAGGATGAGGAGCTGAGACCTATTCAGCATAGCTTTAGCCTATGTATGCGTCATATTATTGCTTTTTTATGTTCACACCAATCCACAGTACGAGTAAATTACCTTCACATTATGAAGAGTTACTCGACACTTTAAGAATGTTCAGGTTACCAAATAGAGTACCTGATAGGAAAAATCCAAGAGTGGTTAGAAAGAAGCCTCAAAAGTATCCATATAAAAGAAAAATGCCAGTCAGTTCTTAACTGACTGGCATTGGAGCATAGCTCGGTTTTTTTAATAAAAATCTTAGCTTAGTTTAAACCAAGAACCTTAAGTTGTTTTGCAACTACTTTTTCAGGTAATGGAATGTATCCATCTTTTTCTACAATTTTTTGACCTTGTTGAGAAAGTACCATTTTAACAAACTCAGATTCCATTGGAGAAAGTGGCTTGTTAGGGTGCTTGTTCACATAAACATAAAGGAAACGAGATAACGGGTATTTACCAGTCACTGCATTGTCCATGTTAGCTTCAACATAGTTAGTGCCTTTTTTCGCTAATGCGATAGCACGAACACCAGATGTTTTATATCCGATACCTGAATAACCAATACCGTTTAATGATGCAGAAACTGATTGCACAACAGACGCTGAACCAGGCTGTTCATTTACGCTGTTTTTGAAATCGCCCTTACATAGCGCTTTCTTTTTAAAGTAACCGTATGTACCAGATACTGAGTTGCGACCGTATAACTGGATGTCTTTAGCAGCCCATTGACCTGTTAAACCAGTATCACCCCAACGTGAGATATCTTTGTCGCTACCACATTTACGTGTTGCTGAGAAAATAGCGTCAACTTCTGATATTTTTAATCCTTTAATTGGATTGTCTTTATGAACAAATACTGCAAGTGCATCTATTGCTACAGGAATAGACGTTGGCTTGTAACCAAAACGTTTTTCAAAAGATTCAATTTCTTTTGATTTCATTTTACGGCTCATAGGACCAAAGTTAGACGTACCTTCAGTTAATGCTGGAGGCGCAGTAGAAGAACCCGCAGCTTGAATTTGAACGTTAACATTAGGGTATAAGCGTTTAAACTCCTCAGCCCAAAATGTCATCATGTTAGCTAATGTATCTGAACCAACAGTTGAAAGGTTACCAGAGATACCGCTTGTTTTTTGGTACTCAGGAATTGATTTATCAACAGCCATTGATGATGTAGATACTAACGTAGTTAAGGTAAATCCTAATACGCTGAATAATGTTTTTAATTTCATATTTTACTCCTGCCAATTAAGTTATTTATTTGGCAATGGGTTAAAGGTTTCGTTATAAAAATAGTTATTTCGTAAAAGCTGCGGCAATCATATTGAGGTTATGTGACAGTAATATTACAAACTGAATTTAACTGAAAAATAATTAAAAATATTGTTACAGAATATAATTAAATATTGACTAAATTACTGTTAATAAAAGGTAAAAGAGGGAACGTTTTTAGAATGATATTTTTTGATTAAAAATCAAGGTTAGCTTTGTTTTCCATGATTTCAAAGGCCATCCCTTGACCTAGGTCGGCGGATGATAGTTGCATGTTAGTTATTGTTAAGGTGCGAAACATAGCAATTAATATTGCCAAACCTGCAGGAAAAACATGTTGCCTTTCTTTATTGATATCGCCTAACTTAAGTAACTCTATAGATTTAAAAGTAATTATTTGTGACATTAATGTTTCTAAATTATGTAAATTAACTTGGTTACCAACCTCCATCATTTTCATAACAGAAAAAATACTTTCAATTGAACCTGATGTACCTAAACAAGCTTGCCAACCCAGTTTTTTATATTCATTAGCTATAATTGAAATATCGTCGCTGGCAGCGTTAATTGCGTTATTGAAGTTGTCCGTTGTTAGTAGTCCATCGGCGAAAAAGCGATTGCTAAAACTGACACAACCTATATTTAAACTACTTAATAGTTTTGGTTCAAGCCCTTGTCCAATAACAAATTCTGATGATCCTCCACCTATATCTATGATCAATTGTGCTTGCTCTGAATAAGTTTGGCTCATTACACCCTTGTATATTAAGCGGGCTTCTTCCTGTCCTTCAATGACTTCAATTGGGTATGGAAATACTATTTTTGCCTGAGCAATAAACTCATTTGTATTTTTAGCACAACGTAAAGCTTGAGTCGCGATGACTTTAACAAGTTTAATTGGATGTTCATCTAATATTCGTTTAATTTTTTTTAATGTATCTAAACCAAGTTCAAATGTAGTTGCGTTGATAACACCTGTGTTAATTAAACCATCAGCAAGGCTAACTTTAAATTTGGCTTTATGAATTATTTCCAAGTGATTTTGAGTGGTGTTGGCAATGGTAAGGTGAAAACTATTTGAACCTATATCTAATACTGCAACATAATTTTGAGCCGCAGATAGTGAATGATTATGTATGTTAGCTTTGGTGTTCAAATTGTTGTCCAGATGCAAATTAGTCACGCAATTATGGATCATTACGTATAGATTTGTAACATAACTTCAATTTAGACCTTTGTCTATTGGTGGATAATGTTTTAATTATGCCTTGTCGGTTTATTAGTCAGATAACTTATTATTCGTGAACCGGGGGAGCTTCTTTCACGATAAAGCTTGCGGGAATGACAAAAGAGAAACAGCTACCAACATTAACGGTACTGCTAATCTCTAAATCTGAATCATGATTGGCTAGAATATGTTTAACAATAGATAAACCAAGGCCAGAGCCACCAGAATCACGGGTTCTTGCTTGATTTACTCGGTAAAATCGTTCGGTTAAACGGGATAAGTGCTCCGCTGCTATACCATCACCAGAATCTTGGCAAGTAAACCTAGCGCCACCGTCCTCAGTCATTTTCCAAGAAATATCAATACTTTCCCCTGGTGGAGTATAACGAACCGCATTAAATATCAGATTGGAAAATGCACTGCGTATTTGTTCTTCACTACTGCGAATGAATAAATTAGGCTCTGCATCTACTGTAATATTATGTTTGTTTTCAGATAGCGTACTAGCCTCATCTTCGATGATATGTAATAAACGGGCAACATTTACAGTACTTTTGGTTAACACAAACTGTTTGTTTTCAAGCTTGGTTAAAGTTAATAGTTGGTCAACTAAGCCGCCCATGCGAATGGTTTGTTCGTTCATCATGGCATGGGCTTTTTTCCAAATAGCGGCTTCTGGCACGTCAGTCTCAGTTAATAATTCTAAATAGCCACGCATCACTGTTAAGGGGGTTCTTAGTTCATGTGAAACATTAGCGATAAAGTCTTTACGCATTTGCTCCATTTGTTTGATTTGAGTCACATCACGAGCAATTAAGGTCCATTTGTCTTTTTCAAATGGCGCTATTCTGCATTCTAATGTCATAAATTCATTTTCAGGGGAGGGGAATTCAAATGGTTTATCGTACTGTTCAGCTTCTAAATATTGTATAAATTCTGGCTGTCGTAAAAAGTTGTCTATGCGATTCCCCATATCTTCAGGCCATTTAAAACCCAACATACTTTGTGCTAAAGAATTACACCAAACTAGAGTTCTATCATTATTAAATACCAACGCGGCATCCGGCAAAGACTCGGCACCTAAGCGAAAACGTCTCACTAATACAGTCAGTTCGTTCCGTTTTTTCTTATGTTTACGCTGTTGTTGGTATATACCGTCAAACACATCAGACCAAATACCTTGAGATACAGGTGGGTATGCACCACGCTTTTTCCATAGCCAATCTATAAGAAGAAAAAGTTGATGGTAGTTCCAAAGTATTAAGCAAATTAATCCAATACAGAATAATTCTACAGGGGCGTTAAATAATAACCCTATCAAGAAAAAAGGTAGTAAAAATATTACTACCTTTGTGAATAAGCTTTTACTATTTTGTAATTGACGCATTTGTTAATTCTTTATGTCATTTTAGAGAAACGATACCCTGAGCCTCGAACCGTTTGGATCATGGTGTTAACTTCACCAATGGCTTTTCTTAATCGTCTTATTTGTACATCTACTGTTCGGTCTTCAACATAAACATTCGTTCCCCAAACGTGATCAAGTAGTTGTTCTCTACTGTAAACTCTATCAGGGTGAGTCATGAAAAAGTGGAGTAATCTAAACTCGGTTGGACCTAGGTCGACCTGTTTATTGTGCACAGTAACACGATGAGATACGGGATCAAGAATAATACCGTCAGCCTCAACCGCTTCTTCAATAGCAGTTGGTGCAACTCTACGTAATACAGCTTTAATCCTAGCCATTAACTCTTTTGGTGAGAATGGCTTAGTCATGTAATCGTCTGCACCAACCTCTAACCCTTTTATTTTGTCTTCTTCTTCGCCTTTGGCGGTTAACATAATAATTGGAATATGTTTGGTTAAGTCACCTTGTTTTAATGATTTAGCTATTTGGATACCACTAATATCTGGCAACATCCAATCAAGTAATATTAATACAGGTACTGGCTCTACTAAATGGCGCTGAGCCTCTTCAAAACTACCAGCTTCAAGAGCTTGGTAGCCATTCTGTTCTAGTATAAAGACTAGCATTTCCCTGATAGGAGCTTCGTCTTCGATAATTAAAATTTTATTCATCATTGTTAATCTTTTTTAATAGGTTATACAAAATTCAATTGGAATGATGTTGAAATTATTCAGTGGACTCAGTATGTCTAATAATTATGACACTTTTATGACGGACAGGTTAGTTTATAATTTATATTTCACAAAGGTTGAATTATTCTAGACATGTCCAGAAACAAAAAAACCGCACATGGCGGTTTTTTCTATGATTATTATTTTTTCTAGGACTTAAAATTTATGTTCTAGACCTAGAGCAAGATAAGACTCATCATCACCTACATCCGGAGTAAAGGTAGTATAAAAAGCAAAAACTTTAGTGCCTTTGCCTAATTTACGATCTAGTCCTAGTGTAACTCCAGCATCATCTTCAAGAGTTTGATATTGGCCTTTTAAGTTATATAAGCCCATTTTATAATCTGCGCTTAACATAAGACCTGATTTTTCATCACCAGATAATACATTTTCTTGTGTTTGGTATATCAATCCTAATTTAACATCAGATACTTTAGTGCCTAGAGTCATACGAGTAACATCATAGCCGCCAACTTCGCTATCAATGGCAAGAGCTGCATAATATTTACCTTTCTTTAACGCGCCATCGCCGTAAGTTACAGATAAAGAAGTTGCTGCATCCTCATTTTCTTCGTCAAGTATGTAAGTTAAACCAAATTGGAAATTATTAAATACTGGTGTTTTATAAGTAACGGAATCATCAGCTCTGGTTTCACCTTTCCAACCAATGTTTTTAACATCAGCCTCATAATCAGAGAAAAGGTCAAACTTCCCTTGTGATTGCTTTAATACCGTGTCGTTACGACCAAGTAATACTTCACCAAAATTTCCTTTTAAACCAATGTATTGATTACGTGATTTAAAATTACTTTCTGTCGATTCATCCGTAACATCTACTTGAAATTCATATTTGTAAACTAACGTTAAGCCATCTTCTAATGCAGTCGCGCCTTTAAAGCCAAGACGTGAAGAGTTGCTTTTCAGTTCTGAAACCGCACCGCTACCTTCATCTGAACTTTGTAACGATACATTGAGTTTACCGTATACGTTTGTTTCAGCTAACACTGGATTGATAGAAGCTGAAATCGCTACAGCAGTTAGTAAGGTTTTAAATATTTTCATTATTGTGTCCTAGATGAATCGCTAATTAATTTAATAGGTAAATAAAACATCAACTTTATTTAAGTTGATGCTATTAAAAAACACAAATGTTACAGGAATATTACAGTGGTAATAAAACAGTAATAAAAAATACCCAAAATTGTAATCTTTACTGTGGAAAACGAAAATATAGATTATTGAAGTGGCTTTATTAAGTGATAGCTCAAGGTATTTATAATTTATGGTTGCCTACTCAGTAGATAAGGCTGTGTAAATTTATTTGGAAATGATAATAAAGTCAGATAAATAAAAGAAGTATTCGCATTGATAATGTAAAGTATCTGTAATTAAGTATTGTTATGGATAACAAGTCGCAATTGTTCCATGATTTACAAACAGCATAAATATAGTAAGGGTCTAATATGGCAAGAGAGCAATGGGGTATATGTGGAGAAGCCAATTTACACGGACTTCATTTGTTTTTTAATGCTCACGATGGTTATGAACCTGTTATTCGTGAGGCACTAAGTCAGCTCCCTACTATTTTAGAAGAGATTAATGAGCAATTTTCTGAGGCAATGTTTAGCGGTGTTGTTGCAATAGGATCTAGCTTTTGGGATGAATTGTATCCAGATGAAAAACCTGAAGGATTAAAACCTTTTCCAGCAATACATCATGAAGACAGGCATATGCCTGCAGTACCTGTGGATTTATTTGTACAATTAAGGTCGGATAGACAGGATGTCAATTATATTGCATGTCGTCGTTTAATGAGTTTGTTTGGCGAAATGATTGAGCTAATAGAGCAAGTTCCGTGTTTTCGGTATTTAGACGGCAGAGATTTAACTGGCTTTGTTGACGGCACTGAAAATCCTAAAGGTAGAAGTCGTAGAGAAGTTGCATTGGTCAAAGAGGGAACATTTACATCTGGAAGTTATCTGCATGTACAACGTTATCGTCATAACTTGGCTCGTTGGGATCAAGTACCTACTGAGGATCAAGAATTGATTATCGGGCGGACAAAAATAAATGACGTTGAAATGTCTAAAGAGGAAATGCCAGAAACTGCCCATGTAAAACGTGCCAATGTAAAAGATGATAATGGCAATGGACTAGAGCTGATGCGACAAAGTATGCCTTATGGCAATGTCTCTACTCAGGGATTACTGTTTATCTCTTATTGTGCAGTCGCTACAAATTTTGAACGTATTTTACAAAATATGGTATTTGGTAGTGGTGAAGGGAACTATGACCATTTACTAGATTATACAACGGCTGAAACCGGAGCAGCATTTTTTGCACCTTCAATAGACTTCCTCAAAAATCAAGGAAATATGGATTAATCCAAATGAAGAGCAGCTCATAGCAAAAAGGCTCAGTAAAGAGCCTTTTATCATTTATATATTAAAATAATTAAGAGTGTAACTTCAAACAATTATACAGTCTCAAATAACTGTCTCATGTTCTTCATTGTATGCTCTATATCACTGACTTTAAGTGGCGCTATGAAAATAGTGTCATCTCCTGCAATCGTACCTAATACACCTTCTGCTTTACCTACAGAATCTAATAAACGTGCTATTAGCTGTGCAGCTCCAGGACTGGTGCGTATTATCACCATAGATTCATTATGCTCTATATCTAATACAAGTTGTCTCAATGGACTTTTAGCTGTTGGCATGCCTAACTCAGCAGGTAAGCAATACACCATTTCTTGTTTGGCATTTCTTGTTCTTACAGCACCAAATTTACTTAGTAATCTGGATACCTTAGATTGACTAATATTATCAAATCCTAGGCTTTTTAATGCGTCTACAATATCCCCTTGAGAACCAAACCTTTCTTCTTTTAATAATGATTTAAATGACTTAATTAATTCTTCTTGCTTTATTTGGCTCATGTATCCCCCTGCTAGCTTGGGGGCAGTTTAAAGTATTTAACTAAAATATACTAATTTAGACTAAATGCTAATTGAGTTTTTGCTCAGATTTAAGTATGGTTGCCCGTAAATATACTCTACAAAAAATGACTTCGGAGAAGAATATGAAAGTTGCAGTATTAGGTGCCGCTGGTGGCATAGGACAAGCTCTATCTTTATTACTAAAAACACAGTTGCCTGAAGGTACAGATCTAGCGTTATATGATGTTGCGCCAGTTGTTCCAGGTGTTGCTGTTGACTTGAGCCATATACCTACAGCTGTAAAAGTAGAAGGTTTTGGTGCAGATGATTTAGATAAAGCATTAACCGGTGCTGACGTTGTATTAATTCCAGCTGGCGTTCCACGTAAGCCTGGTATGGACCGTTCAGATTTATTTAATATTAATGCGGGTATAGTTAAAAACTTAATCGATGCTATTGCAGATCACGCTCCTGAAGCATGTATCGGTATTATCACTAATCCAGTTAACACAACTGTTGCTATTGCAGCTGAAGCATTAAAAGCGAAGGGTAAATACAACCCAGCTAAATTGTTTGGTGTTACTACATTAGATGTTATCCGTGCTGAAACATTTGTTGCTGAATTAAAAGGCTTAAATGTAGAAGAAATCGTTGTTCCAGTTATTGGTGGACACAGTGGTACTACAATTCTTCCATTACTTTCTCAAGTTGAAGGCGCTGACTTCACTCAAGAAGAAATTGAAAAATTAACTAACCGTATCCAAAATGCTGGTACTGAAGTTGTTGAAGCTAAAGCCGGTGGCGGTTCTGCTACTTTATCAATGGGACTTGCAGCAGCACGTTTCTGCTTAAGCTTAGTTGACGCATTAAATGGTGAAGACGACGTTTATGAATACACTTACGTTGAAGGTGACGGCGAAGATGCTCGTTTCTTTGCACAACCTGTATTAATTGGTAAAGACGGTGTTAAAGAAATTTTACATTACGGCGATATCAGTGAATATGAAGCTAAATGTAAAGCTGACATGTTAGACGGTCTTAAAGCTGACATTAAATTAGGCGAAGACTTCGTTAATAATCCAGCATAATAAGGCTATAAGCTATAAGCTATAAGCTATAAGAGAAAGGTGCATATTGAATGCACCTTTTTTTATGTCCGAAATATGAGTGATAATGTTGCGAAACTGATATGACTCCATAAAAGTAGTCAGCTATTTAAAATAAAATAGTATATCAAGTACCTTAAAGGTTTATCTTTGTTCTGGAAGTAGGGGATTAAGCCTTTGGCTTATAAGAATAACTGCGTTATAAACGATAAATACAAGAAATACGTTGCAGTGATCTATTATTGCAAACTACTCTTTTGCTTACAGCTTACAGCTTACAGCTTACAGCTTACAGCTTACAGCTTAAAGTTCTTAAGCCGTCCGATTAACCGATATATTTGCCAAACCAATTAATGCTTCTTTATAAGGCGACTCTGGAATGCAACTTAATAGTTGAATTGCTTTATCCGCTTCCCCTTCCGCTTTTTTTCTGGTGTACTCTAATGAACCTGTCTGTTGCATAGTTGCTAGAATATCATTTAGATGTTCCATACCATTACCATGTTCGATTGCATCACGTATTTGCTGTTTTTGCGTACCTGAGCTATTCCACATTGCGTATAATAGTGGCAATGTTGGCTTGCCTTCTGCTAAATCATCTCCAACATTTTTACCCATATCTTCCGCTTCAGAAGTGTAATCCATCACATCATCAATTAATTGAAATGCAGTTCCTAAGTGCATACCGTATAAACGCATAGCATCTTCAACCTCTGGTGAGCTGTCAGCAATGATAGCGGCTAACTGGGTGGTTGCTTCAAATAAGCGAGCTGTTTTACCGTAGATAACATCAAAGTAACTTTGTTCCGTGGTGTCAGGGTCGTTGCAGTTCATTAACTGTAATACTTCGCCTTCAGATATTACATTGGTCGCATCAGCTAAAATATTCATAATACGCATTGAATCTAATGTCACCATCATTTGAAAAGAACGGGTATATAGAAAGTCGCCCACTAGAACACTGGCTTGATTACCAAATACCGCGTTAGCTGTTTGTTTACCACGACGTAAAGTCGATTCATCCACTACATCATCATGCAATAAGGTGGCGGTATGAATAAATTCAATAATGGCAGCTAAGGTGTGTTGTTTATTACCTTGGTATTTTAAAGCTTTGGCAGCTAAAACAGTTAGCATAGGACGAATTCGTTTGCCGCCACTACTAACTATATACATACCGAGTTGATTAATTAATGCAACATCAGAGGTTAACTGTTGGCCAATACATTGATTCACCAACTGCATGTCTTGCTCTGCTAATTCAGAAATTTGTTTGATGT
>JAWUWS010000014.1:0-16054 GCA_034111705.1 Psychrosphaera sp. | reverse complement strand
TCTAATCCGATTTAATGCTCAAACCACTAAACAAACTTGTTGTTTTAGATGTTTGGTGTCTCCCTGACAACGTGGAGCGCATTATAGGGAGTTTTAGATTGGGCGCAACCCTTTATTGCAAATAAATTACAAAATACGTTTAAGCGGTTAAAATTAAGTCAATACGCAGTTTTACTGTACTGCAGAGGATATATTTAAGGTGATTGGATATATAAAAAGCCCAAAAACTAACCTTGTTATTCTAAAGGTTTACTCTCTGGGCTTTGTTTGTTTCTACAAATAATACAATTTCTTATCTAATTAATGATGAGTTTCATCAACAATTAGGCATCATTGGCACTAAATTGCTCAAATATGCTAGAAAAGTCTTTTTTCCCATTACCTGCCTTTTGATGTAACGCATATAAATTTCTTGTCAATGCACCTAAAGGCGTTGATGAATTCGACTGCACAGCGGTGTTCATTGCTAAACCTAAATCTTTAGCCATTAAGTCTGTCATAAAGCCACCTTGGTAGTTATTTGAAGAAGGTACGCCTTCACTCACACCTGGGCATGGATTGTATACATCTAGGGTCCAATTACTGCCAGAACTGTTGGACATTATTTTAGATAACACTTTTGGATCTAATCCATTGTCTATACCAAGTTGTAATGCCTCGGATGTACCAACCATTAGAATACTTAACAACATGTTATTGCAAACTTTGGCAACCTGCCCCGAACCAGCTTCACCAGCGTGGAAAATATTCTTACCCATTACATCTAACAAAGGTTTTGCAGATTCAAAGTTTTCTTGGCTACCTCCTACCATAAAGCTTAACGTACCGGCAATTGCTCCTGCTACACCACCGGATACAGGTGCATCAATAAAATGAATATTATTCGACTTTAATCCTTGCGCTGTTTTTACTGCAGTTGCTGAATCTATAGTAGAAGAATCTATTACTAAGGTGCTTTGCTTTAATACATTAACTAAACCATTGCTCCCTAAGTACAAATCAAATACATGTTTTCCTGCTGGTAGCATAGAGATAACAACCTCTGCATCCTTTACTACAATATCTGGTGTATCAGCGGTTGTGGCGCCTAAGGCAACCAATTTATCAACTGCTTCAGGGAATAAATCAAATACACAAACCTGATGACCTGCTTTGATTAAGTTTGCAGCCATTGGGCCGCCCATATTACCTAGTCCAAAAAATGCGATAGTTGCCATGATTTATATTCTCTTTAATAATTCTAAGGTTATTGTCTAACGATATTCAAAAATCTAGTTACCTAATTCTCTCATTTACCCAAATTATCTAACGGATGTTGATTGCTTGCCCATGGTGATGTGAATATTTCATCAACTAGGTTTTCATCTACATCATCCAGAGTATTAAATTGCCATTTGGGGTTATTATCTTTATCTATTAATAGTGCGCGAACGCCTTCAGCAAATTCACCAATAGCAGCACATTGCACAGAAAGACCAAGCTCTAACTTAAAACTCTCTGCAATAGATAGTGTTTTACCAATTGATAACTGACGGAAGATAATATGAGCACTTAATGCGCACCCCTGTGTTAAAGAGGATTTAGCTTTGTTAAACCATTTATCATCAACCTGCTGTTGCTCTGTTATTTTATTCACTGCGGATTGTACTGTTGTGCATTCATCAAGCTCAAGTAAGAAAGGTGCAAAACGAGCTAGATTACCTGCAGGCATTAATAATCCATCTTTTTCTTGTTCTAACTCTAGCCTAGTTAGTACATTCGATAATTTTTGATGATTACCTGATTGTTTTTTATTGTTAGGACTACCTTGGTCTTGCCAATCCGTTATTAACAATTGTTCAATAAGCTTAGATTTATGTTCAACATAAATAAAATGATCCGCTAAATTTACAAATTTAGCATCGCTGGCATTAATCGATACCCCCGTTAACCCAAGGAATAAACCACAGCCTGGCGGCATTTTATTTAGAAAATAACTGCCGCCTACATCTGGATATAAACCTATAGTAATTTCTGGCATCGCAATTCTGGATTTTTCGGTTACCACTCTATGACTGGCTCCAGCTAAGAGCCCAAGGCCACCGCCCATTACAATTCCGTGCCCCCACAATAATATTGGTTTAGTGTAGGTATGAATTAAATGATCAAGTTCATATTCTTTAGTGAAAAACGTTTCAACTTCTGGTGAGTAATGTCCCTTTCCAGCAGCGACCGTTGAGTTATATAGTTGGACTACATCACCACCAGCACAAAATGCTTTTTCACCCGCACCTTCTAACATCACCATGGCTATGTTTTTGTCGGCCTGCCATGCTAATAATTGTGGCATCAACAAGTTCACCATTTCTAAGCTTAATGAATTTAATGACTTTTCAGAGTTTAATGTAACCACACCAATTTTTTTATTGGTTGATGACTTCAATGAATCAAGCTCTGTAAATAAAACGACGTTAGACATATCACTTTCCTAAAAGACTTATTACCTACAAGATTTGCTAGCTACAATAGCTACTATTCGTTTAACCAAACAGGTTTACGCTTTTGTAAGAAGGCATTCACCCCTTCTTTTTGATCTTTGCTATCGAACAAGCCTACAAACATTTCACGTTCCAATGGCAATGCAGCATTTATATTGCCACTTCTCCCTGCTTGAATTAGTGACTTACAGGCGGTAATTGATGTTGGGCTTTGTTCAGCAGTTTGTTCGGCTAATTTCATTGCTGTATTTAACGCTTCGCCTTTAGCAACCACTTCTTCTACTAAACCAATTTTTAACGCTACATCTGACTTGATGCGTTCACCACATAAAATCATACGTTTTGCCCAGCCTTCACCTACTAACCAAGATAAGTTTTGCGTACCACCGGCACAAGGCAATAAGCCAACTTTAGCTTCTGGCAGTGCCATTTGCGCTTGTTCTTCACAAATCCTGATATCACAAGCTAGCGCCACTTCTAATCCGCCGCCCATGGCATAACCATTAATAGCCGCAATAGATACACCTTGAAAATCACGTAATGCTTCAAACGCAGCACCAAATACTCTAGCCATATCAGATGCGATACCTTTATCACCATCGGCAAACACATTTAAGTCAGCCCCAGCTGAGAAAAACTTATCACCTTCTCCTGTGATCACTAAAGCATAAACCGCTTTATTAAGGTTTAACGCTTCTACTAACGACTTTAATTCGCTTAAAGACTCATAAGTCCATGTATTAGCTGGAGGGTTGGCCATTGAGATTTGTGCAATGTGACCATCTATTTTTAATTTAAGTAAATCTGACATGATTGTTCCTTATCTTTTTCTAATCGCGTTTTTTATAATAGCGTTACAGATTAGGCTATTATAATATTAGCCCTGCGGCATCATCTAATAAACGCCTAGCTATGATCAAACGCATTATCTCGTTAGTACCTTCGAGTATTTGATGCACACGTACATCTCGAAAATGGCGTTCTAATGGATATTCTTTTATGTAACCATAACCACCGTGTAATTGAAGTGCTTCATTACATACTTGAAAACCAATGTCTGTAGCAAGCCGCTTTGCCATCGCACAATAAGCCGTTGCCTCTGGAGCGTTCTGATCTAACTTAAATGCCGCAAGCCTTACCATTTGTCTAGCAGCAACCAGCTCAGTTGCCATGTCCGCCAACTTAAATTGCAACGCTTGAAATGCCGCTAAAGGTTTACCAAATTGCACACGCTCTTTCATATAATTTAATGCGGTATTTAATGCTTGCTGGGCTGTACCAATTGAACAAGTAGCGATATTAATTCGTCCGCCATCCAACCCTTTCATTGCAAAAGAAAAACCTTGGCCTTCTTCACCCAATAAATTAGCAATCGGTACACGAACATTATCAAATGTGATTTGTCTTGTGGGTTGTGCGTTCCAACCTAATTTTTCTTCTGCTTTACCATAAGTAACGCCTTGGGCATCAGCAGGAACTAATATGGCAGAAATACCTTTAGGTCCTGCTTCCCCCGTTCTAACCATCACAACTAAAACATCAGTTTCACCAGCGCCAGATATAAATACTTTGGAGCCGTTAATAACATATTCATTTCCATCACGTTTTGCTGATGTTGTAAGGGAAGCTGCATCTGAACCTGCACCGGGCTCGGTTAAGCAGTAAGACGCTAATTGCTCGCCCATTACTAGGCTTGGACACCACTGTTGTTTGACACTTTCAGTTCCCCACGTTGCTATCATCCAAGTTGCCATATTATGAATTGTTAACATAGCCGTTGTCGCGGTACAGCCCATTGCTAGCTGTTCAAATATTAGTGACGAATCTAAACGTGACAATCCCATACCACCAGCGTCTTCTGGTGAATATAATCCGCAAAAACCTAGCTCCCCAGCTTTAGCAATTACGTCTTTTGGAAAAATATGTTCGGCATCCCATCGGGCTGCATGAGGTAATAACTCAGCATCTGAAAATTGTTTAGCAACATCGACAAATGCTGTTTGATCGTCATTCAAATTAAAGTTCATAAGAGATCCGATTGATTTTATTAATATTATTATTTTCGGTGGTTCGCCGTAGTTATTGTCATACGAACTAAACAATAATACGGCTAATAAATTCTACTTTTACTTCAACGCTATTGACATGTTTGGTCCCGCGTCTGCTGACTCGTCTGCGTGATCATCATACCAACGTGCAGTGATTGTTTTAGTTTCAGTATAAAATTTAACGGCTTGTTTACCATAAGCATGTTGATCTCCAGCAAACGAACCTTTCCAACCTGTAAATGAAAAGAATGGTAGAGGAACAGGAATTGGAATGTTAATTCCTACTTGCCCTACTTCAATTTCATGTTGGTATTTACGTGCTGCAAACCCAGAAGAGGTGAAAATAGACGTGCCATTACCGTATGGATTTGAATTAATCAGATTAATCGCATCATCTAAGGTATCAACATTCATAGTTAAAAATACCGGACCAAAGATCTCTTGTTTATAAATCTCCATGTCGGTTGTCACGTCGGTAAACATAGTTGGCCCAACCCAATTACCATTTGGAAAGCCGGGAACCGTAAAGTTTGAACCATCTATGAGACAATTAGCACCTTCTTTTTTACCCGTTTTTATTAATGCTTCAATGCGATCTTTTGCAGCTGGTGTTATTTGTGGGCCATAAGCGGCTTCTGAATCTGAGTAATGACCTGGGCGAACTGACGCTAACTTTTCTTTTATTTCTGGGATCCACTCTTTTGCTGAACCAACAAATACCGCAACCGAAATTGCCATGCAACGTTGTCCTGCGGCTCCAACAGATGCACCTACAATGTTATTAATCACAGCTGCTTTATTGGCATCAGGCATAACAACCATGTGGTTTTTAGCACCTAAAAACGACTGAACTCGTTTCATATTGTCAGTTCCGGTTTTATAGATATATTGGCCAACACCAACTGAGCCTACAAACGAAATCGCTTTTACGGCTTCTTCATGTAATAAAACATCAACTTGCTCTTTGTCACCGTGTACCACTTGTAATACACCTTTTGGCGCGCCAGCTTGCTCAAATAATTCAGCTAAACGAGTTGGACATAGAGGATCTTGCTCTGATGGTTTTAAAATAAAAGTATTACCGCAAGCAATAGATAGTGGGAACATCCAAAGTGGGATCATGGCTGGGAAATTAAATGGCGTGATACCAACACAAACACCTAACGGTTGAGTGTAGCTATATGTATCTATGCTAGTGGCCACGTTTTCAACCGTTTCGCCCATCATCATAGATGGAATATTAGCGGCGTGTTCTACTACTTCAATACCACGCCACACATCACCCATTGCATCTTCATGAGTTTTACCTAATTCTTCACAAATAATGCCAGCCAGTTCTTCTTGGTGTTCTTTTAACAAAGCTGCGTAACGCATCATAATACGAGCGCGTTCCATTATTGGTTTGTCTTTCCAAACTTTAAATGTTTCTTTAGCGCTAGTTATCGCTTGCTGCATTTCATCCATAGTGGCACAAGGCACCTGAGCGATAACTTCTTGGGTAGCTGGATTAGTCACATCAATCACGCGTGTTGATTTCGATGACACCCATTCACCATTTATAAATAGAGGTACTTGTTTCATGTTGTTTCCCTTTATAATTAGTCATTTCTTGCTCATGTATTTTTAAGTTTTAAATACAAGCAAGGTTAATTGAGCTAATTAAAGCAGAGCATTACGTCATTGAACATTGATTAAATTGTTATTTTAATGGATTATCTTGGTATTACTAATCAAACTTATTAACTAAATGTATTAATTTATGAGCACACCTTCAAATTGGCCATTACCAAAATCGAGTATCCGCTACCTGATACCTAAACCAATGATTGAACAGCTTGAGTTAAGTGTTGTGAGTCGTGGTTTGTTTCCATTGGCGTTTGGCTATTACGAAAACGCGCACGGCCATTCTATTAAACGTTTACAACATACCGATCACTTATTAATATTTTGCACAGCAGGAAAAGGCAAAATCACCTCAGCTAACTTTAGCAAAGATATTGAAACAAACGACATTTTGATGATCCCCAAAGGGTTAGCACATCAATATCAAGCTGATAAAAATCAGCCTTGGAGTATTTATTGGGTACATATGGATGGACATTTATACGTGCAATTTATGGATATTATCGGATTATCAAAGTCCAACTTAAAAATTCAAGTATTGAACCCAAGTCAAATCAAACAAGAATTTGAACAATTAATGGATACCAGACATCAAGGCTATCAATTTAACTCTTTTGTTTTAGCGGCTAACATACTAAAAAAAATATTCAGCTTATTAACCGTGCAATTACCCGTTACACAATTAACTCAACAGAAAGATTTTAACTTAGTCGCCTTCAATGCTTTTTTAGAGGAGAACATCACCAAGCAACTATCACTAGATGAAATGGCGATGTACATGGGATTTTCCAAATTTCACTTTGCTAAAAAATTCCAATTGGCAACTGGCATTAGCCCAGTAAAATATTTTTTGGAAATTAAGATACAGCACGCTTGTGGCTTATTAGATAGG
The DNA here is from genome assembly GCA_034111705.1 of Psychrosphaera sp. Classification (GTDB taxonomy): domain Bacteria; phylum Pseudomonadota; class Gammaproteobacteria; order Enterobacterales; family Alteromonadaceae; genus Psychrosphaera. The sequence goes on along the minus strand of JAWUWS010000014.1, from coordinate 9,014 downwards.
TCGAGTAAACCAGTTAAAGATGTGGCTGCTATTTTAGGTTATGAAGATCCTTATTATTTTTCTCGCTTGTTTAAAAACATAATGGGCTTGTCACCTAAACAATACCGACTTTCTCGTCACGGTCATTAGCGCTTTATCTAAACAAGCATTTTGTATTAAAAAGCAGATACAAAAAAACCGACATATTGTCGGTTTTTTTAGCTTTATGCTCTGTTCACCTAGCCTACAAAAATAGTATGGTAGGCCATAGCTAAAATAATTAATGGACAAATAAAGCGAACATACACTGGCCATATCTTCCAAAACACAGAGCTTTCAACATTATCTGAACCTTGTTTAATCTCTTGTAAAATAGAATCACGCTTCCATACCCAACCTGTGAATATACATAACATCAAGCCTAATAATGGCTGGCTGTATTGAGTAGTTAAGGAAATAACCAAACCAAATAACACATCAAAGTTAAATATTAGAATTAAACTAATACAAGCGACAAATGCGCCAATTAACCACGATGCACTTTTCCTCTCCAATTTAGTACTTTCAATGGTGTAAGCCACTGGCACTTCTAACATTGATATTGAAGATGTTAATGCTGCAATTGTCATTAATACAAAAAAGACAAAAGATACGTAATCACCCGCGCTGCCCATAGTGTCAAATAAAGCAGGAATAACGGTAAATATTAGTTGGTCACCACCTATTAATTGACCTGCTTCATTAAAGATAGTTACGCCGTTAGCTAAAGCCACATACATAGCAGGAATAATTAACATACCCGACATAATCGCAATACCAACATCAACCAAAGCAACCGATGCGCCAAGTACCACTAAGTTTTCTTTTTTACTCACATAAGAACCATAAATGAGCATTGAGCCTACACCTAGTGACAATGAGAAAAAGGCTTGTCCCATAGCACTTAAGATTAAGTCACCGCTCCAAATCTTGGAAAAATCTGGAACTAGGTACGCTTTCCAACCATCTACCGCACCATCTTGCATGCTTACATAAACAATTAACAATACAATTAACACCAATAACATTGGCATTAGTCTTCCTGACCATTTCTCTATACCGCTACTAACACCACGGGATACAATAAGAATAGTCATAAAGGCAAAGAATAAACTAAAGATGATGTTTCTAGAAATTGAGAAGTCAGTTAACCAAGCTGAAGCTTCAGACCAACCGAATACTTCTGTGGCCGCTTGGAACATATAAGCTATCATCCAACCGGCAACTATCATGTAAAAACTAAGGATCAAACTTACAACAATTAATGCCCAGTAACCTGTACCTGCACCAATTTTTTTAGCTATATTATTGGCGGATATTTTTTTGAGGGCATCAACCATATTAGATTGTGAATGACGACCTATGACTAACTCAGCCATTAATATCGGATAAGCGACAATAAAAGTAAGTATTAGATAAACTAATACAAATGCTGCACCACCATTACTTGCGACTTGAGTGGGAAATCCCCAAATGTTACCTAAACCAACAGCAGAACCTGCCGCAGCTAATATGAATCCTAATCGAGATGAAAATTGACCTCTAACCGCCATGGATGACACCTTTTATTATAATTATTTTTACACTTGTTAATGTTTATCAGTTTAATAATGCTTGTCTATTTAACCGAGCTTATAGACAAAATATGCAGTTTTTAAAATTTGAAATTGAAACTAACGTCATATTTGCACTTAGTCAATTTAAACTGTAAAGAAATCACCTTTGTTTTGTCACATTCGTAAAATTTATCTAAATGTTAAATTATTATCATTATTAAATTCTACAGATTCAAGCTAAAGTGCATTTAAGAGCAGTTATAAAAGATGTTTAATTCATGAACGTTCACGTTAGAAAATTAAATTCTTTTAACAGGAGTTAAAAATGTCGTGTCCTTATTCGAGTAACTATCGTGAGATGGAAGACTCTATAAAAACAGACTTCAAAGACGATATGTCTTACGCCGATTACCTAAACCTAGAAAAAATACTGTCGGCGCAACAACCACAATCTGATCAACACGATGAAATGCTATTTATCGTTATTCATCAAGCCAGCGAGCTTTGGTTAAAACTAGCTGGTCACGAAATAACAGCTGCCGTTAATATGTTAAAAAATGCGGAGTTTGGTCCAGCGTTTAAAGTTATTTCCAGAGTTAAACAGATCTTTATTCAGTTAACGCAATCTTGGAACATTCTATCTACATTAACCCCCGTTGATTATTTAAAATTTCGAGACTCCTTAGGACACTCTTCAGGTTTCCAATCTCATGGATATCGGAAAATGGAGTTTTTGTTAGGGAATAAAAATCAATCTTTGATCAAAGTTCACGAGAGTAACTCCAGCGCATACGACGAACTAACAGCTATTTCAAATGCCCCTAGTCTTTATGATGAAGTGATTCGAATTATGGCTGCATCGGGTTTTGATATTGACGAAAATATGATTGAACGAGACTTTAACCTGCCGTATCAAAGCAATGAGTCTGTATTAAATGCATGGTTAGAAATTTATAGGAATGCAGATAAGCACTTCGAATTATACGAATTAGCAGAAAAGCTAATGGATATTGAAGATGCGTTCCAACAATGGCGCTTTAAGCATATGTATACGGTTCAACGAGTAATTGGTAACAAGATGGGAACTGGCGGTTCTTCTGGTGTGGCGTTTCTAAAAAAAGCGTTAGATATTAGTTTTTTCCCAGAGTTATTGGAACTCAGAACTAAATTATAAAGCTTATTACTATTAATGGTTGCAGTTATATTTGTCAGTAATTTTATAAATATAACTGCAACCTTTATCTAAAAATTCTATTTCAAAATATTATTTTTAATCGCGTTTTCATCTCTTGTTTTTTACTTTTAATTTTTAGAGTTAAGTTCTTCAAATCGAGCTAACTGTTCTGGTGTCGCAGGAAGTTGATGTTTTTCTTTCCACTGGGAATAAGGCATTCCGTATACTTGTTCACGGGCAGTATCTAGTTCAACATCCACACCTAATTTTTCAGCTTCTTCAACCGTCCATTTAGAAAAGCAGTTGCGACAAAAGCCAGCTAAGTTCATTAACTCTATGTTTTGCACGTCTTTACGGTTGTCTAAATGTGCTAATAAACGGCGAAATACCGCCGCTTGTATTTCATTTTCTTTATCCATGATAAATCTTATAATTCTAGTTAATTTATGGCGGTAGCTTAAATGAATTTGTTTATTGGTTCTACGCCCCACAAATAAAAAAGGCAACTAACTCAGAAGTTAGTCGCCTTTTTATATACTTTATAAATTCACAATAAAGAGCTTATTCAAGCTCTTTTCACAGGTATACTTTTTAAAGAGATTATTTTCAAAGAAGCTTTTTCAGAAAAACTACTTTTCAAGTAAATTATTTTCAAAGAAATTAACCATAAGTCTGGCTCTGTGCAAACTAGTGCCTTTGCCTTCACGTAAACTATGTGAACGATTTGGGTAAGACATAAACTCAAACTGTTTATCATATTTTACCAATTCGTTTATTAACCTTTCTGAACCTTGGTAATGTACATTGTCATCACCTGTTCCATGAATTAATAATAATTTACCCGTAAGATTTTTAGCAAAATGTACCGGTGAACTGTTGTCGTAACTTTCAGGGTCAGTATTTGGATTGCCCGCATAACGCTCTTGGTAAATAGTGTCGTATAAACGGATATCTGGAACCGGAGCTGATGCAATACCAACATGGTATTTATCACCATGGCGGAATAACAAGTTTAGCGTTGAGCTGCCACCACCTGAATGTCCCCAAACACCAACGCGATCAGTATCAATAACAGACCAACGTTCAGCCATAGCGTCAAGTGCATCCGCTTGATCTTGTACTGTCACAATACCTATTTTTTTATAGATTGATTTGCGCCAACCTCGACCTTTTGGAGCACGAGTACCACGGTTATCAACCGAAGCCACAATAAAACCTTTTTGTGTTAATAAAGATTTATATAAATAGTTTCCGCCTTCCCAGCGGTCTTGAACCGTAGATCCCCAAGGTTCGCCGTAAACGTAAAAAACGATAGGATATTTTTTAGATTTATCCATATTAGGTGGGAACATTATATAGCCATCTAATTTAGTGCCATCTTTAGCTGCTACATTAAAGAACTCATGAGCTGGCAGTTCTACTTTAGCTAACTTTTCTTTTAGCTCTTTATTTTCAACTAATACTTTAACCGTTGAATGATCAGCAACTTTAATTATCTGTTTTGTTGGTGGTACACCATAACTAGAATGGGTATGCACAGCCCATGATGTATCTTGTGACATATAATAAGAGTTAGAACCAGCTTCAGATTCAGGTGTTACACGAACAGGTTTTGCAGAACCATCTAACGTTGCTTTAAACAAGTACCTTTGACCAGGGTCGTTAGGTGATGCGATAAAGTAAATGGCATTTTTATCTTCATTCATGGCTAACATATCAACAATATCGTATTCGCCAGGTGTTAAATCAACAATCGTTTTACCGTCACGAGAAACGCGGTAAAGGTGACGCCAACCGTCACGCTCACTGTGCCAAACAAAATACTCACCATTGCCTGACCATTTTGCATCATAAAACCATTCTAAAAATGCATCATCTTTGTCTTCTAAAATAGTGTCTAACTTATTATTTTCCCAATCAAACAACCACAAGGTATTGTGATTCTGTGGACGGTTAACATCTTGAATTAATAAGTCTTTACCATTACCAGCCCAGCTAATTCTAGGAATATAGCGGTCACGATTATCACCACCTAACTCAGCCCAACGCGTTTTTTTATCAGCCAGTTTTACCACACCAACTTTTACAGCTGAGTTTTGCTCACCCGCTTTAGGATATGGGAATTTGGTTAATTCAGGGTAAAGTGATTTGGTGTTGTTGATCATGGTGAAATATTTAACACCTGACGTATCTAGCTGCCAATAAGCAATACTTTCACTATCTGGGCTCCAACGGAAACCATCACGAATTGAGAACTCTTCTTCGTAAACCCAGTCAAAATTACCATTAACTGTATTTTCATTGCCATCCGTTGTTAATGCTGTAAGTGTTTGCTCACCCAAAATTTCAGTGTAAATATTATTATCTTTTACATAAGCAACACGTGAACTGTCAGGTGAGAACTTTGCGAACATCAAGTTTGATGCTTCCGGAGACTTTCCACCAAGTTGGTATAAGGACGATGTTTCAAGATTTAAAACCCAGAAATCACCCCGGCTACGAGAACGCCATACTTTTTCCCCATTGGTAAATATCATTACCCACTTGCCATCTTTAGACCATTGATAGTCTTCAATTGAAAGAGGTTCATCTGTTTTTGTTGGTATCAGTTTTTCAAATTCGACCAACACTTTACGGCCTGAAGCATCTGGTGCGTAAAACACAATATCATTACCGCTGATACCATGTTCTTCATCTGAGCTTTTAGTATCCGCTTCGCTATCTGTCTTCTCTGCGTCATCAGATGCAACATCACGTTCTTCTAAAACAGTATAACCAGAACCGTCTTTTAACCATCTAAAATAGGTACTACGTTCACCTGTAAAGGTTTTATCTTTATAAATATCTTCAAGAGTCATCTGTTCTGTAGTTGATGTTGAGACTTGCGTTTCTGACTGACTACAGGCTTGAATAATAAATCCAGTTGCAATCATAGAGAACACTTTAAACACGTTTAGATTTTTCATCTATCGTTCCTATAGTTAGTTCTTGCTCGTTAACTTTGGTAGTTAATTTATTAAATTATAAAATCGTCGCCAAAGGTATACTATTGCTAATAAAAACAAAAGTTCCCAATCGTAAATGACTACTGAGTGATATGGAATATAATGGGGGAAAAGTAAGTATGATTTAGAGGTAGAGGGCTAAGTTCGGACAGAAAGTATTGAGAATAAAGCGTTGTTCGTTAATAGTCTGATTCAATTGGAAGCTTGAAGCTGAATTAATGAACTTGGTTATTTTTTTCTACTAAACCTAATGCAAAAACTTCACAAACTTGATCAATTAATATTTCTAACTCAGGTTTAGATAACGCGGGTTGCCACTTTATCGCCTGCTCCCAATAAGTTAGCTGTTTAACACTGCCATAAAACATTGCACTTGCTGTTTTTGCTGATAAACCACCTAATACATCTGCTTGTTCTGCCAATACAAACCAACCTACTAGACCGTTTTCACAACTTTTAAATTTAGTATCAATTCTCTCAGCCGCTTCTTTTGAACGCATAGACTCAATAATAACAATACGGGATAAAGCTAGGTAATCTTCATTCTGAGTTAATTTTATGATTTCACGGCCAAGTAGTTTTAGTTGTTCGACTAGTGGTAAATCGGCTTGATATGGAAAACCTTTCAAACGATTGATCGTCGCTAGTTGCAAACAGACAACGCCATCAAAAAGCTCATCTTTATTGGCGTAATGTTTATATAGAGTACGTTTAGAGACTTGAGCACTTTTGGCGATTTGTTCCATGGTTGTTCCCATCACGCCATACTTTGCGAACTCTGCAATAGCTGCACGAAGTATGTCACTTTGTTTTGCGTTACATTGCCCCATTAACTACCTGCCTCATAAATTATTATTACCTTTACTATTAAGCTAACTTCCCTAGCTTAGAACTAATTTAGCTAATAAACTTTATTTTCTTTGAACTAAAGTAAACGATGCCGTATACCCAACATTTTTTTTAGTATACACTATCGTTTACTTTTGCTTAACCCTTATTTTATTTACTTATTTAAGTTTGGAACCCAATATGATGCGAATTAAAAACAATCCAACTTTAACCTCTGTGAAGTTAGCTGCTTTAGGCGTCTTTTCGACTTTCATCATAAGTTGTGGTGAAGCCCCATCTCGTGGCGCTACAGGTGGAATGCCCCCTGCTAATGTTCAAGTTATGTCAGCCACTACGCAAGACGTACCATTTGATATTGAAATTCCAGCTACGCTTTCCGGTTCAAAAGAGATTGAAGTTAGAGCACGCGTTAGTGGGATTTTAACTTCGCGTAATTTTGATGAAGGCCAATCGGTTACTAAAGGCCAGTCGCTATTTACAATTGATATTGAACCTTACCAATTAGCGGTAGCTCATGCTAAAGCCTTATTAGATAGCGCAGAAGCCACATTATCTAAAGCTAAAAAAGACGTTACTCGTCTATCACAACTTAAAAACAACAAATCTATATCACAAAGTGACTTTGATAATGCACAAGCGTCTGTTGAGATAGCGACTGCCGATTTACATAAAGCTCAAATAGAATTAAAACAAGCCAAATTAGACTTAAACTATGCTCAAGTTCAATCACCTGTTAACGGTGTAATGGGTAGAGAGTTTGTATCTGAAGGTACATTTATTACTGGCCCTGAAGTTCTATTAAGCCAAATCACTCAACTAGATCCAATTCGATTACGTTTTGGTTTATCTGAACGTGAGCAACTTGCTATGCGTACTGACCAAGTCTCTGGTTTATTAGACTTACCTCAAGACAACCAATGGAAAGCAAGCATTAAATTACAAGATGGTTCTGTTTACCCTCATACAGGTTTAGTTAATTTCAGTGATATACGTATCAATCAATATACAGGTACAAGTGAACTTCAAGCGGTTGTTGCTAACCCTGAATTTAGCTTACGCCCTGGTCAATTTGTACGAGTAACACTTTCTGGTGCGGTTCGTAAAAATGCATTCTTAGTTCCTCAACGTGCAGTTTTAGATAGTGGTTCTGGTAAATTTGTTTACCTAGCAACACCGAATGCAAAAGGCATGACGGTTGCTCTTCCAGCTCCAGTACAAGTTGGTGAGTGGATTAAGATGGAAGTTGATGGTGAAATTCAAAATTATTGGGTAATTCGTTCAGGCCTTAAGTTAGATGACCAAGTGATCATTGATGGTATGGCTCGCATCTTCTTCCCTGGTATGCCTGTGGCCATTGCTGATAATAGCCAAGCTCAATAATAAGGATACGTATGTTTTCTAAATTTTTTATCGATAGACCAATCTTTGCATTTGTCATATCCATTATCATTGTATTAGCAGGATTAGCTGCAATGCGCAGTTTGCCTATTTCACAATACCCTGAAATAGCACCACCTGTTGTACAAATAACAGCTGTTTATCCTGGTGCATCTGCTGATGTTTTATCAGAAACCGTAGCGGCACCGATAGAAAATGCAATTACAGGTGTTGAAGGCATGATGTATATGTCATCTACTTCATCAAGTGCTGGTGCCGTTACTATTTCTGTAACCTTTGAAATAGGGACTGATATCGATCAAGCAACGGTTAATGTTAGTAACCGTGTTAAGCAAGTTGAAGCGCGCCTACCAGAACAAACAGTACGCCAAGGGGTACAAGTACAAAAAGCCTCTTCTAGTTTCTTACAAATCCATGCGTTTTATTCGTCGGATGGGAGTAGATCTAGCTTATGGACATCAAACTACGTTACGTTAAATATCCTAGATAAAGTCAAACGCATTAAAGGTACTACTGGTATCACTGTATTTGGTGCAAAAGACTACGCTATGCGTATTTGGCTTAGACCAGATGTAATGAGTCAATTAAAAGTGACGGTACCTGAAGTAGCAGCGGCAGTTGGGAGTCAGAACTCTCAATATGCAGCGGGTAAAATAGGTGCGACTCCAACGTTGAGCTCGCCTCAAGAGTTAGTTTATAGCGTTACAGCTCAAGGCCGTTTAACAGACGTTAGTGAATTTGAAGATATTATTATTCGTTCAAATCCAGATGGTAGTTCATTACGATTAAAAGATATTGCACGTGTTGAGTTAGGTGCTAAAGACTATAACTTCAAAGGCACATTTAATGGCCATGAAGCGGTTTTATTAGGTGTATTTTTAGCGCCAGGTGCAAACGCGATTGAAGTGGCTAAAAATGTAACTGACTTAATTGATGAAGCTAAAGAAAGCTTCCCTATGGGGCTTGAACATACTACATCATTCGACACGACCAAATTTGTTGAGGTATCCATAA
>JAWUWS010000013.1:0-7280 GCA_034111705.1 Psychrosphaera sp. | reverse complement strand
TTCCAGTCTTGAACGGCAATACTCACATCATCAAGTACAGAGGCCAACTCTTTAACCAAAGAGTTTAATTGGTTTTTCTCAGCTTGACGGTCAATTTCAATTAAGAATACAGTTTGATGATGTTTACTTGTTCCTGCTTTTAAATCTATAAACTCTGATACTTGTCCATCATCATCTCTATGCACTTTTAATGGAGTATGTAGTAGTAAATGAGCTGTAATTGATAAACGATTTAACACCATGCGAATTGAGTCTACTAAGAACGGTAAATCGTTCACTACTATTTGCACGACTGTATGTTCAGATTCCCAACCATTCATACCCAACTCTGGGTTAAATACTCGAATTGTAGGCTGTGTTTCATATGACTCGTTAAACGCATTAAACAAGCTAAGAGAGGCGCCATATAAATCAACATCAACTCGTCTTTCCAAATCTTCTGACGACATGTTTTCAAATAAGCGAGAGGCGAACTCTTCAACTAATTGTTGACGTTCGGCGGGTAACTTCTCATGGATCAATTTGGCGACGTTTTTAAGGATCACCGATGAGGAATTACGTAATAAGGTCATTACTGTTTCCTTTTATATTATAGAAATATAATTATTGTTGAATTGACGGATTAAACTTCCACCCAAATAGGCTCTATGCCCATTAGTGTGATGAATTAGCTAAGTTTAGACCTATTTATTAAATTAGAAAAGTTTATTCTAACTGGTAGTAACACTAAAGAATTCAATAGATTAGTTTAAATTCAAAAGATATGCAGAGGGTTTAAATAAAAAAGCGGCTTAACGCCGCTTTTTTATATATTTATTCACTAATAGTAACTCAAAAATAGTTAACTATTTATTGTTTACTTTTGTTTACGCCACAGAACTGACGCTAACGCTGGTAGAATAATAATCGCACCTAACATGTTCACTAAGAACATAAAGGTTAACAATATGCCCATATCAACTTGGAATTTAAGCGCTGAAAATGCCCAAGTACTCACGCCTATAGCTAAAGTTAAGCCCGTAAATAACACTGCACTACCACGCTCTTTAAGTGCCAAGAAATAGCTCTTAGTTAATGTATTACCCTTTCTTAATGCATCAATCATAGTCGACAATATATAAATACCATAATCCACACCAATACCAACACCTAAGGCGATAACCGGCATAGTTGAAACCGTAAGGCCTATTTCTAAGTAAGTCATTAATGCTTGAGCTAATGTCGATACAATAAATAATGGTAATACAACTGCAATGGTTGCTTTTACTGATCGGAAACTAATTAAACACAATACTATAACAGCACCGTACACATACCAAAGCATAGGAACTTGCGCAGCTTCAACTGCTTCATTAGTCGCAGCCATAACACCTGCTGCACCAGACGCTAACATAAATTTAACTTGATCTGTTTCTAATTCAGTTTTAGCCATTTTGATTGTCGAAATAACACGTTCGATCGTTCCAGCTTTATGATCTTCTAAGAAAAGAACAATTGGCATCACACTACAGTTACGATTTAACAAACCTGTGCTGGTTTCAATACGAGCAGTAGATTGAACTAATGAAGAACTATTTCGTGGTAAAGAGCGCCACTTTAAATTGCCTTCGTTATAACCGGTATTAACAACTTTAGCGACGGTGGACAAGCTAATCGCAGATTGCACGCCTTCAACGTTTTGTAAACGCCACTGGAATTGATCAATCAAGTCCATTGTTTGGTGGCTAGTACAATCGTAAGCTATATCATCGTCTAAATTATCATCATGAATTTCAACGATGATCTTTAAAATGTCGGTTGATATTGCATATCTATCGGTGATTAGAAATGTATCTTGGTTGTAACGGCTATCTTCATGTAAAGATGGAGCACCTGCTTTCATATCACCAATTTTCATTTCTTGGCTTTTAACCCAACCAAATCCATATAATGCTGCGGTTATTGCTAAGATAATTACCGCATTTTTAGGTTTAGTTACACTAGACATTTTTCTCCATAGATGATCATGGCTATCGGCTGGTAACGCTTTAAAGCGTTTATCAAAGTCAATATATGATGCAAGTACAGGCATTAAAAATAAATTAGTAAAGATAATAACGGCAACACCTAAACTGGCTGTAATAGCTAATTCTTTGATGATGCCAATATCGATTGTTAGTAAAGTTAAGAAACCAACGGTGTCAGACATTAAAGCAATGCCACCTGGTATTAATAAAGTACAAAAGCTAGCACTACAAGCTTGCTTAGCGCTAAAGCCCTCATGCACCCTTTTACCAATTGAGTTGATCATTTGCACGCCGTGACTCACGCCAATGGCAAAGACTAAAAATGGAACCAAAATAGACATAGGGTCTAAACCAAACCCTAAACTATTTAGCATCCCTAATTGCCAGATAACCGCTATAAATGAACACACAATTGGCAAAACAGTAAGTATTTTTGAACGAATAAATATCCAAACCATTAAGGCGGTGATCACAATGGCAATAGCAAAAAAGATAACGACATCTTTAGCACCAGATGCAACGTCACCAATCATTTTGGCGAAACCGATTATGTGAATCGATGTTTTATCGTTTTCAAACTGGTTTCTTACTTCTGTCTCTAAACGTTCTGCTAACGCTATACTGTCTAACTTCTCACCTGTTTCTGGATTTGTTTCTAATAATTGGCTAGAAACCATGGCGCATGAATAATCATCCGCGATCATACGGCCTATAATGCCGGCTTTTTCGATATTTTGTTTTACTTGTTGTAATCCTGCTTTATCCGCAGTGAAGTCAGCAGGGATAACTGGACCTCCAGCAAAACCATCTTCCACAACTTCAATAAAGCGTGTTGATGGAGAATAAAGGGAAGATACTAAGGTTCTGTTTACACCAGGGATAAAAAATAATTGATCATGAACGGCTTTAAGTGATGTGAAAAATTCAGGGTTAAAAATATCACCTTGTTTATCACACACAGAAATATAAATAGAGTTAGCACCACCAAAATCGTCACTATGCTTCACATAGGTTTTCATATACTCATGATTTAGTGGAATATTTTTATTAAATGACGCATCTAAATGAATATTGGATGCTTGATAACCTAAAAACAACGTTATTATTGCAAAAATGCCAATAACAAAAGCTCGTTGTTTGAATAAGAACTGCTCTAAACTTTTAACAAACATCTATTTTAATCTCTTGCTTTATTTGATTTGAATTCGCTTGTAGCGATTTTTTTTATGCCAGCTTCCGTTGCTAAATATAAGGATCCTTTAACGACAACACCCGCCATCACAGCTTTTCCGTCATCGAAAGTATAATTTTTAATATGTGCATTATCTGAGGTATAGAAAATATTGCCTGAATTAGCAAAGAAATAAGTTACGTCATTAGTATTAAACGACGAGTTTATCGTGGCTTTAACCCCTGTATTTAACAAATTCCATGAGTCACCGTCGTCTTCGCTTTTAAATAAGTTACCACGTAATCCAGCAAGTAATATTGAACCTTTAACTTCTAAGATAGAAAAATAAGAGCCAAAATAGTCAGTTTCTATAAGCTGCCAATCTTTCCCAGTCATATCACTTTGAGCCAGGAATCCAGCTTCGCCGACTAAAAATAATTTTGAACCTATGATATTAATATTATTAAAGTGAGGCAGCATAAATTGCCTTTCTTCGATATAAACATCTGGTTCGTATTGTTTTAAGTCCTCTAAATATAAACGGTCATCTTCTATTAACAACTCATCTTGAAATTGATCGTCCCAAGTTTCACCTAAATCATCCGATTGCAAAAACAGTCCATAAGCACCAACCGCAATAACACGTTCGTTTAGTATTTTCACATCGAGTAATGGTTTATCTAGTTCTGGCTGATAATTAGCAATTGACCAATTTAAACCGCCATCTACTGTTTTTAATAACGTAGCATCATGCCCTGTTGCAAAGCCTATTTTTTCATCTTTAAAATCAACAGACGTTAATAGAACATTAACTGGAACATTAGCTTGTTGCCACTGTTCACCATCATCTACATCCGAAAGCAGGATATGACCGCGTTCACCTATAGCAACCAGGTTAGAGCCCGCTACAGTTATATCCGTCATTAACTGTGTCGACGCTAATTTTGATTTAATTGCGGCAGTAGGTTCCTGTGCAGCAACTGAAAATACAGATCCGATAAGGATGGTGTAAAAAAGGGTTTTAAATGGTTTTTTCAACATAGGTAACTTCATAGATAGCTTTTTGATAAATAATACATTAGAGAATTATAGTTTTGATACATATTAATAAGAGATGCACTTGAGTAAAGTACAAATAAAAACGGTTGGAATATCCAACCGTCTTTCATTTAGCGAGTTACTTCCCTTCTCGCCTTAACGCAGCAGGTGTATACATACGATCTTTCTGTTCAGTTTGGAAATCATACATATCTTCCTGATTATCCAACCCAATCGCAATATAACGACGAGAGTCTAAATCATAAAAAGCTTCCAACGTAGTCCAATGCGTTGGTACTTCATAGTAGTTAATACCATAAGCAACCGCTACACGGTATAACTCATCACGATTATCGTACATATCAGCGATAGACACTTGCCAGCTATCTTCATCAATATAAAACACGCGTTTTTTGTAAACATGGCTAATGCCATCTTTTAACTGAGCTTCTACTTCCCAAACTCTGTGTTTTTCCCAACGAACAACATCTGTTGCTATATGACCAGGTTTGATAATGTCATCATATTGTAACGAATTACTATGAAGTTTGTAGCTGTTATAAGGAATTAGTATCTCTTTCTTACCTTTTAATGTCCATGTATAACGGTCTGGAGCGCCATTGTACATGTCAAAATCATCGGTAGTACGTAAACCATCAGCTGCTGAACCTGGTGCATCATAAGCAACGTTTGGCGCACGGCGTACTCGACGTTGACCAGAGTTATAAGTCCAAGCTTGGCGAGGTTGCTTTATTTGGTCCATTGTTTCATGAACTAATAATGCAGTACCTGCTAAACGAGCTGGTTGCGTTATTTTCTGCTTAAAGCGAAATAGAATGTTACTTTCTTCTAACGCTTCAGGTGTTGCATCCGGTTTAGAGTAATCAACTGTGATTGACTCATCAAACCCAATATACGTGTAGTCACCGTCTGCCGTTGGAACTGCTTGGCCACCATTACGTATCACCGACACACCACGGTAACGTAAAATATGATTCCATATTACTTCTAAACCATTAGCTGGAACTGGAAATGGAACACCAATCGCTGCGCCCTTGATACCGTTACCATTTTGAACTAATTCAGTTTTTGTTGAATTTGCCATAGTTGCATCATAAACGCTTTGAGGATACGAAGCTGTACGACGACTTTGGTAAACCTCTAATTTATAAGTGTCAGGGTATGTTGCAAGCATCTTGCTAACACCTGGCGTTAATAAATCTTTGTACTGTGCTTTATTCGCATTAGTTACTGTGTATAAAACTTTATCACCAGAGAACGGGTCTTGGTGATGCATTCCAACTTTATAACCGGCAGGTGGTGTCGTAATACCACCGTTCCAAGCCGGAATAGAACCGTCTGCATTAGCTTCACGAACCGCTCCCATTGGAGTTAATTCGCTTTTTAATTTTGCAGCTTCCTGCGGAGTGATTTTTGCACTCGCACTAACTGATGCTAATGCAAAAGTTAATGCTGAGGTCAATAAGGTGATCTTTTTCATAGTAAGTAACATCCCTTATAGTGAATATTTAATATTGAAAGAAACAAAGTCACGGTCTGCCATTTGGTTTATTTGGCCTACGCCATCCCAAAATGCATTGTAAGCCATACCAAATGAAACATTTTGATATTCTACGTCCATTGACATACTAATTGACTTTTTGTCTTCGTGGAAAAGAAACAATGGATCTGGCGTAATACCATTAACATCGTGAGAGAAAATAACCTTTGGTTTTAAGTTAAACGAACCAAACACTCGATTTAACTCACCGGCTAAAATTAAACGATAACCCCAAGCATCTTGAGTTGGGAAATACGACTCGGTCTCAACCCCGTTTTGTACACCGTTCAAAATACCAGCAGCAACCTCATCAGTAGTTGCACCTGAGCGCGCTGTTCCTGGAGCATTAAATCTAAGAACATCATGTTCTGGAAAGTCATTTATTGTTACAAAACCAACTTCAGCTACACCATTTAAGTTATCTAACCCTAACGTTGGGCCAAAGGACTGGATTAAAGTGAACTGAGCTTGTACTGTATCAACAAGACAAAAACCAGATGCTGTACCACCAGATTCAACGCCACCTAACGGTAAGTCACAACCTGCTACATCATAATCACCTAGCTGAGACATACCAGCTAATTCAGGACGTAAACCAGCATTAGCTAGCTGTTCCGGCATAGCCGCAAATAATAGTTCAGCATCATCAATTTGAATTGGTTCATCTTGACGATAAGCGATTTCACCTGATACGGCAGTTGTTCCAACTGTTGTATTAAAGCTAAGACCAAATAACTGGATGTCTTCAGGATAATAAACCGCGGCTTTAGTAAAGGCGTTTAACGAACTGATATTGTCAGCAGTAATACCTTCGCTTGCAATTATCCCTAAATCTTCTTGAATTTCTGCAGTGTTAAAGTTTGAAGCACCACCAGATATTAGTGGACGACGACTATGGTAATTTATGTAATAAAAACCAAACTCCGTATAATTTAACTCTTCAGCAAACCAGCCTAACTTAACACCAAACTGGCCTGAGTCTTTAGCTTCTTGATCTAAATCTTCCGTTCTTAATGCATACTTGGTTGGATAAGCTAAATATGCTGAATAAGCACTTGTTGGATCCGCTGCAATCAATGGAGCCAACTCATTTAACTGCCTGATCAGCTCTTCACGATTCATATCTGGATTAGCAGAGAAGTTTAATTGTACGTTACTGTTAGCTCCACCTGCTGCAATAAAATCATTAGTAGAGAAATAAGTACCTGTTGCGGCTAAACGAGATTCTTGCCATTCGTATTGATAAAAGGCTTCTAAAGATAAACTATCAGTTAATCCTATATTAGCCCAAACCATACCTGTTGGAATAAATGCTTCTTTTAAATCTGAACCTGGGGTTTTAAGTCGAGCCACGTCAACAGCCCCAACATTAATACCATGAGGAATTAATGTACTTTCCCCCCAAGATAATACTTGCTCACCTATTTTAATTGAAATTGGTTTATCTGCAATTTCAAAATCAGCGTAAACGTAAGCATCTAATAAACGTAAGTCTTCACATGCA
>JAWUWS010000012.1:0-10852 GCA_034111705.1 Psychrosphaera sp. | reverse complement strand
TTGATCAACCGATAGCGGTATTTCAGAGCTAAAGCCGTCGAGTATAAGTTGTTGGCGTTTTCTAATATTGGCTACTTTGTTTTGTTTTTGCGCTTCTACTTTTTGTGCTTTAGAGGCACTGTGTCCTTCAGATACAAGCGGTGACAATTGACCTTCATTCATTACACTCGCTAGTGCTGTTTTTGGATCAGTACGCAGTGAAAATACGTTTTCATAATGGGAGACAGGTTTGGGGGTATCTTGTAAATTTTCATAAGCAAGCATCACATCAGACACATCCAGTGATTCCATATTACTAACTGGCATTTGTCCTCGGAAAATGATTGCGCCCAACATGATATCTGGCATTAACCATAAAGTGTCTAGCACCAAAGGAAGTTCTTGTAACGATTGTTGCTTTTTATCCTTCTGAGAATGCTCCTTGGTATTTATAAATGCTCTAGCTATTACTTGAGGTAATTGTCCCACTAGTTCCGCGTGTTCAGGGTGTAAGTTTTGCAAACAATAACGTTCATCGCCGTTGAAGTACGAGGTAAGTTGTTGATCTTCAGGAGCCATATTCAGTAAACGTAAATCAGTATTTGGTGGCATAGCAGGAAAATACTTGTCAAACCAATCACCTTTATATTTACCATGATATTTTGCACGCTGTGGCCAGGTAATAGACAAAGGCATAAAACTGGGGGATTTAGTCAGCGATGAGGCTTTTGTTGTTGGTTTTGTTACTGGATATAAAGGGTGCTCTATTTGCGGTAACAAAGTCTTAACATCAGAACCTGTACCTAATGGGTTAAGTTTGTATTTTTCTCCGCCAAAAGCATTTTCATGACTAATAGGAGCTTGAGTTACATTTTGTGCTTCAGTTGCAACATAATCACCTAACCAACTTCTACGCCAAGCTCGCTGGCCAAATACATTAAGTGTTTTAACATTATTTGCTACTTGGGCAGACACAGATATTTTTTGTAAGTCTTCTTTTTCAGCGTAAGCGGTGCCTGCTAATAAAAATTCACCAGTTGTTTTTGGTAAACCATGGTCTAAGGTTTCACTGCCTAATACTTTAGCAATTTTCCCCCACTGGATATTTTCAGTTTGTATTTCACCGGTTAATAAATCAAAAAATAAGATAGGAGAAGCAACATAAAAATATTGCTCTCCAATACCGTAGCTGCGCTGTAAATAAGCGATTTTATTGGATTTGATTAATCTCATAATAAACCACTCATAACATAGTCCTGACACCAGCATGTATCTCTGTAACCATTGAATGGTTTGCTGTTTGCACTGAAGTATTGTTGCTTGTTGTGGTACCGGCAGAAACATTTTCTACTGTATTTTGGGCTGTTGCACTTTTCAAACTATTATCGGATTGAACTGAGGTGACAGAGTTATCTGCTACCTTGGTATCAGCTCCGTTGGAGTTACCAACGGCTTTGTTAAAGGCTTCTTCTGCAACGGTTTCGCTATTAACTTTAAAAGCGGTTTGAGATTCAGACGTATGACTCGCAGCATAAGTAGATTTTTCGAAGGTATTACCAATAAGAGATGTTATCGTTGTACTGTTTCCTATTGTTGTTTTTATATCTGTAGAATTTCCAGTGAATATTGTATCGCTTATGGTATTGCCTATCGTTACTCTTGAATCAGTTGTATTTCCTGTGAGAACGGTTGTACTTGTGCTATTACCTATCGTTGTTCTTGAATCAGTTGTGTTTCCTGTGAGAACGGTTGTACTTGTGTTGTTTCCTAGCGTTGTTTGTACGCTTGTATTATTACCGATAACCGAATTATCACTGATTGAATTACCAGTGATAATTGACCCATTAATTTGTTGCCCATTAATATTTGATGCATTAGTGAAAACACCTGTTTTAGTTGATGCGTTATTTTCTGAACCCAAAACAGTATTCACGCTGACGGATACTCCACTAGTGTCACCAAAGCTAGAGGATGCTCCTATAGTGCTATTAGAACTAGTTGACGCCCCTATAGTGTTATTGAAATTAGTTGATGTTCCAATATGTTTAGATTTATTGTAGGTATTACCATAAGTGGCGCTATCCCCGTAAGATACAAACCCCATCATATCTGCTGGATCAAATTTAAGTGCTGCGCCACTGCCTGTTCTGGATATATTGTGGCTGTGTTTAGTCACGTTATAGCTGTAACTGCTACTTTCACTGTATCTTACGTCGTTGTAGTTATTGGTTGCACGCTGGGTATTAACAATATTGGTTGCTGTACTAAGAGGCGTGGTGATATCAGCACCAAAGCTAACGCCTGTGCTGTTGCCATAACTGGTATTGTAATTATTGCCGACACTAGTGTGTGTGCTATAGCCCTCAGGCATAATGTTTTTGCTGCCTTTAGCTTCTAACGTTTGTTGTATCTCTGGGATTTCATTTGAGTCTTGTGACCGACTAACCACAACGTAAACTCCCACTTCAGGAATCGTGGTCATTTGTTCAGAAATTTTCACCCACTGTGCTGGACCTGTTTCCGGTTGGTCAATAAACCTGACGTAAACACCCCGACAAGAAAATGCATTACTTTTATCATCTGCAAGTTCATAGCTAAAATCTTTGCTGTCATAAGCAAAAACCGTTTTTTCTAATTGTTTGGCAGAAGAGCCAGTGTGATCAATCGTTTCAATACCTGAATTATCACTCGTTGATGTCGCATTCTGTTTACTGGTAGGTGCAGGGGTAACTCTTGCTAAAATAGTACCTTGATGACCGCCATGTGGGTTAAATGGAGTAGCTAAGCCTTCAGCGGCCACTGCGCTAAATTGGTTTTTATAATCACCTAAAGCGGAAGCTTGGTGTTGTACCGATGTCGCTACAAATTCCCGGTTATTAAGTAATGGTCTAATCGTTTGTTGAGTAGCATCTTTTGTTGATTGAAATGCTTCTTGAACTTGGAATTTGTGCCCAGCTTTTAACTCAGCACAGCTTGATGAACCGGAGAAATCATATTTAGCCGCGGCCAATTTGTTCATGGTGGTATTTGTAATTTTACCTATTTCGTCTTTGGAGGCTCCGTATTGAACAATGTGCATTTGCTCCATATTCAATTTTTCTTTTTGATTATCTCTATCAAGAAAAATCGGTGAAGTTTGTGCTGTATTTTGAGACTCCCATGTGGACTCTTTTTGCGCTAATACGGTAGTGAGTCCATTGGTGGTTAAGTTTTGCTGATATTTGAACTGGGTGATGTAGTCGTCACGGTCTAAACTAGCCTGTTGGGTATAACTTAAATATAACGGCTTTATCGTATCAGTTTCTTTGTTGTAGCCGTCTTTATTAACTTCACGTTTGTAAATGGTCTTATAGTGCGGTTGATCTGAGATCACCATGGTATGGCTGTTTTCAGTATGGGTGAAATAATAGAACAAGCTGACTTTGTTCATCAGACGAGTGATAAAATCAAAATCACTTTCTCCGGCTTGCAGCCAGTCTTGTTTGCGATAAGTCGCCAATCCCATAATGACTTTATCGGTTTGTTTGTCTAATTCTGTTTTGTTAAACGCAATATTATTTTCAGTTAATACTTGTTTAACCACATCTAATATTGTGCAGTCAGGAAAAAGTCTATAGCTGTTTTGCAAGGTGAGCTTAAATAAAGCAGGCTTTAACGTTGCGTGATAAACACCACGGTCAGCAAGAGAGAAGTTAGTAATAATACCGTTAAAGAAAATAACCGGGCGTGCGCTAGGGTATTTTCCTTTATTAACATCATTGTCTGTTTCTGGACTTCCTAATAATATAGTAGCGTTAGCACCTAAAAGCTTATTAAAGTCAAACTGATAAGTGTTCTTGTCTTTCGGGGTTAATAATTCACCGTAAGGGTGGGTAGTAAAGTAATCATTAGCTCTTAACTCTAATTCAAACTCAAAAGGTTGAGAAAGAGACTCGTGGCCTTTAAAGTCTTGCAGTCTAAGTTGGGTATCACCAATGACTGAAACTTTACCATCATCATCTTCAATAAATATTTTAAAATCCAAACTACAACGAGGTGGGGTAGACGAAAGCGAATAATCCGTTTTTTCATAATCTGGATGTGGAGATTTAGGGGTATTAAATATCATGCCGCCACCTCATTTTTTCTACAGGCCGTAGGGCTGTGTTGTAAACTAGGTGTTATTTCAAAGCGAGACTGGCGTATTCCAGTCGTGTGTAAGTGACCCGCTTTTAATGCGCTATTTTGACCTAATATAACTGGGTCGTCTGTTGTTACTCTGCAATCGGCGGTTCGACCATCATTTAACCAACTGGTTTGTCCCAGTTTTAGTTGAGCTTTAGTGGATAATTTTGTAACTGGAATGTCCTTCCAATTTATAAACAGCTCAACATAAATATGATATTTACCATCCGTTAAAAAGGTAATTAATGAGCATAACTCACTATGTTTCCCACCCTTTGGTAATAGCTGGTGACAGCCTTCAATAGAATTAACTTTGATTTGTAATTTTATCGCCGCCTGATTATCCCAATACCTATTACCTAACCCTACTCCTTTGCCTAAGCCCATAGATTGTAGGGAACTTAAAGAGCTTTTGTCGGATGATAACTTCGCTTGTACATCGTCGGGTAGTTCACGCCAGGCGCCTTGATTTGGGATTAGCTTCACATCAAGTTTTAAGAAGTTTTTGAGTACGTTAATAATTAACGAGTAATCAACTCGCCTATTGGCCATAACAGGAGCAAAGCTACTTAGTTGTGCTTTTTTTATAGGTAGATGTTCAAATAAGTTAAGAAAGTTAAAACCACTGATATTAGAAAATAAGGTATAAATTGAATGATCTTCAGGTTGTTCGTTAAACAACATGGGATTAAATTGTTTTTTTATGTCGTACAATAAATTAAGGATGCGATCATGAAATATATCCAAAAATGCATTAGGGTCTTCGCTTCCTTTTTCGCCTTTAATTTCAGCTCTTTGCAGCATTTCAGTAAAGCATTGAGGGATAGGGCCTTGCATCCCAGTGACGCCAAAACCATGTACAGAAACCGTAGCTGAGTGTTTGTTATGAGCTACTTTTTTCTTTTTTATACTAGCAACAAAGTTAGGATAAAAAGCATCGCTATTCATGACCTTGAATCTTAATTCAGGATCAGGTGCTAATGCTTGTTCCAGAAGCCTGACGGCTTGAAAGAAGTTGATCTCTTCACCTTGCTGTTCAAGCAAAGTTAGATAAGCATCTGATGACCGCTCATTGGCTGACATTGATAACTACTCCCATTGCTTAAGTTCAGTTCTAAACGAACAAACGAATTAACGTGACAAAACAGAGCTAAGAATTGATGCAACACTCGACTAAATAAAATCGTACTACTGCCATCAAATTTGCGCTCAGTTAGCGTAAGTGAAAATTTGGTTCCTCGGTAATATCCTCGCCATCCATCAGTAATATGCGGTTGTACATCGTCACAAACGGTGAGCTTTTCAATACTTTCAATTTGCCTTTGACTAGTAGGGTCGCCTTTATTGGTATACAAACTTAAAAAACGGATCAGCATATCTTTAGCTAGTTTAGGATCCGTTAGCGACACATAATAAACCGACAAATGTGAAAGTATTTTCCATAAATGTTCTTTTTGTAAATTACTGCCTTTGTGACGAGTAGGGCGGGTTAATAGCGTCACTTCAGTAACTGGTGAACTACCAATAATGGAGAAGCTTTGTTGTTTTGGAAATAATTCACACACACTACGATTACTGCACTGTGTTTTAGCGTAAACCGTTTCACCTATTGGACTGGCGTTGTTAAAATCAACATCGTATAAAGATAACCAAGTTTCGGTTCCCGCTAATTGTTTTCTGTGGCTGGTTTCTTGTTGTACCAACCAGCGATATTGGCAGCCGTTAGATTCTTGTATTTCGTTACTGTCTAAACAAAAATATGGGTGTAGCTCATTACTTTCACCATTTTTGTTGACCGAATAAAGCTTGTTTACTTTTACAATTTCAAAACTGTCGTAATTTTCTCGGCTAGGGTATAAACGGTAACGATAGTCTTTGTAATGAATAGGTAGGGGCTCGGTTGTTTTTTCAAATAGATTGATCACCGGAACACAGTTGAGCTTTATAGCACCGTCACCCAAAGGTAATGCCTTTGGTATACTCTCATCAAAAATAAGTTTTAATTCTATAGAGGACGACATAATCAAATTGTCGAGTCCCTTTATCTCAAAAAACATAAACTTTTCAGGGAAATTAAAGTAGTCCTGTAATAATGAAAAGCCTAAGTCTTGGTAGTTGTCTTCTGGAAAAAGTCTTTCGTTATCTTCAAAACCGCATAATTTTAAATCATCAGCGGTTAGCTTTAATAATTGGTTTCCTGCATTATCCATAATGGCAGCGCCAACAAAATGCTTGGCGAGAAAATCATAAAACTGGAATCGTGATTTTGTCGACAAATTAATAAAGAAGCGCATTGGCCTTTTAAAGCTAATACCTTCCGTTGCACCTTTGTCACTCTCTGTAATCTTAATGTTAATAACACTCTGTGCCTTGGGAAAATGTTTAGATAATTTTGGTAGCGTATTAATTGCTTGATGCTCAATATGTGTGGTTTTTAATGGCCAAAGAACACTGTCGTGACACGTTGACATTTTGCATTGACGAAGTTTGTTTGCATCTTCAGGATTCGCATTAATTTTTGTTGGTTCCATACTTTGCTGACCTTGCAACAAATAACCATTATTAAAGTCAGCGGCAAACCCATTCACTTTACACTCAGCAATTGCCATTGAGGGCGTTGAGCAGATTAAATGAGGATATAATTGTTGTAATAATATGCTTGGGAGCTTGCTCGACTCAGACTCAATGTTTTGCCTTAATCGGCTAGTGAGCCAGGCAAAAGATTGGATCAGTATCTCAATATGAGGGTCACGAGACCGTCCTTCGTTTTGCTGACTAATCATAAGTTCTTCAGCAATACTTGGGTTTTCTTTGGCAAATTCAATAGCCCTAGTTCTAAGTCCTTCTAACTCAGAAGAAAAATAGTCATTAAGCTGTGCTCTGTTCGTATCCATATTTATTCGCCTTGGCTTTCTGGGGTAATAACTGGGTTCCACAAAAAGTCATCTTCAAGCTCATCGGCTTTAATTTGACCACTAATAAATACCTTCGCAGGTGTTAATGGATTATTGGATTCTTGTACAACAATGTCAGGGTTAATTAACCTTGGTTCATACTGCAAAATCATTTGGCGAATTTGCGTTTTATACACACAAATATCTTCAATCGTCGCGCTGTAACTCATTAGGTCTTTTAGTCCAAAATTGAGTATTGAATTTGGACCCGTAGATTGCATACCTTCAAAAAAGCTACGGTGAGTAAATAATCTCTGCAACGCTTCTACAATGGACACACGCAACAATAATAATTTGTTATGTGAATCTATTGGCATGTGCTTTAAAGGTTCACATAACCGGTCAAATAAAAAGCGTTGCATTAGACTCTCCTAAGCCAGAACTATTTACACTATAAAGGCGATACAAGACCGCGATTTTGTGCAACACTCCAGTTGTAAACCACACTACCGGTAATAGACGCTTGGCTGTTTTGATTAGACGTAACCCATTCAATGTCAGTGAAATTAAGCGTGATCTGTTCGGTTGCCATGTCGTTAGGGTGTGATTGCGCTTCCACTGAGCTGATCATGCAATTCCATAACTTAATCGTCATAATATTGCCGATACTGCTAGATCCCCCATCACCTTCATTACTTACGTTTCTACACAAAAATATTTGCGTTGGGGTTGAACCGTCATCAATAGGTACGGCAGATAAACAATGTTTGTAAAGTAAAGGTGATACCTTATCTAAGTACTTCACAGCCGTAATATCGTTTAATACGGGACGGCCAGAAGTTCTAGCTGCATTACTTACATCTGTGGTCATTTGTTGTTTCATGCCAAAATGTGATGACACAAGTTCAATACACCCTGCTAATTCGTCGCCACCGTCAACTAAAGTGCCACCAATTAGGCTGGCACCCGACAGAGCTTCTATTCCTGGTTTTAAAAGCACTAAATCCATTATGTTTTCCTCTTAATTTTTATACATTTCATTATTAACATTCTGCTATAAAGCGAGTGTGTTAAGACGGTAATTCCGCTACTAGTCGAATAGACGTGCTTAATTCTTCTAGTTGGAAATGAGGCCTTAAAAATACAGTGGCTTTGTAAGCACCTGGTTTTCCAGGAATATCACTCACTTGTATACGCGCTTCTCTAAGTGGGAATTTAGCTTTAATGTGTTGAGGTGGCGTGTCATCAAGTAAAACGTATTGAGCAATCCAAGTGTTAAGGTAGTTTTCAACATTTTCACGTGTCATAAAGCTGCCAATTTTTTCACGCATAATGATTTTTATGTAATGAGCAAATCTAGATGCAGCCATGATGTAAGGCAGCATTGACGAAATACGCGCATTAGCGGTAGCAGAATTAGTGAGATATTCTTTTGGTTTATTGGTAGTTTGTCCGCCAAAGAAAGCCGCTTTATTAGTGCCTTTACAATGACAAATAGACATAAAACCAAGATCGTTAAGTTCTTTTTCTCTGCGGTCGGTAATAGATATTTGAGTAGGGCAATTTAATACAATGTCACCTTCTTCGGTTTCAAAGGTATAAGCTGGTAATCCTTCAATTAATCCACCACCCTCAACGCCTCTGATAGCTGCGGTCCAACCGAAAAGTGAAAAAGCATTAGTGATCCGTTGACCTAAAATATAAGCAGGGTTACCCCATAATACTTTGCTGGCGTCCACTTGCTTTTTGGTTTTTTCAATGTGGATACCATCTTCTTCTTTGGTAACCACTTCGCCCGTTTCAGCATCAATAAGCGTCACGGCAACATCTTCATCAAAGAAGATCCCTTCAACCGGATTGTTTTCATGGTGATAAGGTAATCTGAGCATGACTTTAGGTAAGGTAAGTGACACATAACGAGAATCCTCTTGCTCCCTAAATGCCTGCCATTGAATAAGCTCAGCACTTTCAAATATTTTGCTTAAGTCACGTGGTTTATAAAGATTAGCGTAATCTTCCATATCAAATAACTTGGCGTAAGCTGAGGCAATGAATGGCGCGTGAGCGGCTGCTGCGACACCACTGATCAGTTCTAAAAACTTAATGTCTTTAGCACTACGGCCGAGTTGGAAATCACCCACTAATACACTGTAAGGATTCCCCCCATAAGTGCCATATTCTTCTTCATACACTAATTTGAACAATGCACTTTGGTCAAATTCAACGGCTTTATCTAGGTCTTTATAAAGCTCATCATAAGTGGCATTTAATAAGCGTAGTTTTAATTTTGCACCAGTTTCGGTGTTCATTACTAAAAAATGTAAACCTGTCCAGCTTGCTTCCATCGCTTGGAAGTCGTTATGGTGAATAATATAGTTAATTTGTCGGCTAATAATTTTGTCACGCAGGCTCACATTACGGTTTGTTTCACCGGCAATGTTAATTTTCCCTTTTAGCTCGGCTATATTTTTTTCACTTGCCTCAACCACTTTGTCAGCCTCAATTAGAGCTGCTTCTGCTGTTTGGGTGGCTTGGTCATCATCACCTGCTTTTGCTGTGTCAAAAGCAGCTTGGGCTTCAGTTTGTGCAGTTTGTTGTGTCGCTAATTCGGTACTAATGGCGGTAACATCTGCAAAAATAGATTTCCACGCATAATCGTCTTGAGACAATAAAGTGGTGAACTCTGAGATCAGCTCTAATGCGTATGGTATTTGTGTATCTTCAAGAACAATTTGTCCGTCAGTGAGCAGGCTTTTTAAGTCAGTATCACCACTTTTTGGTAGCTGCTCTGCAAATACGGTTAAAATCGCAGCATCTCTGTCACCCTGGTCATTTATGTCACGAGCCAGCTCTAATGCTTCTTGAGAGCCACTAATAGTAGCTTGTAAAGCTTCTCTTCTGGCTTGATCTGTTAATATTTCAATTAACAAACTATTAAGCGCTTCATTACCATCTAATTTAGCCATAAAGTCGCGTAATCGACTGCGCTGCATATAAAGCTGTTTTAATTTTGGAACCTGTTGGATAACCGCAACCGGATTAAAATCATCAATGTGCTTAAACTCTATACTTACCATTAACTCACCTGCGCCATTAGGCAAGGTGTTAGGTACACCAAATGCGACTCTAGGTTGAATAGATTCTAATATTTTATTGAAGTTATCTCGGTCAATGTAAACCATTTTTTTCTCAGACATAGGAGGCTGAGCTTTGGTTGATTTACCAGAAAGAGGAGCAATGATCCCAACAATAAATGGGATCTCCTTTTTTTCTAATGCACCACCGGTTTCTACATCGTAAGTGATTTGAACTCTAGGTGGGCGAACCCGACTTAATTTGTGTTGTACGCTATCCGACATTCGTCTAGCCTCCCTTTAAATGAAACACTTTTTTGTTTTAGCCTTATTAACAAAGACCTTAAACAGTTATTTTTGGCAAACCTCAATAGCGGTTTGAACAATTCGTTTTGACACTTTTTCCTGCATTGAATCTTTTCTTATGCACTATTAGTTAAGTGCGATTTGTTAAGTACTATTTGTTAAGTAGAACGCACGTAAATTTCACGTCCGTTAAATACTTTTCTGTCTAACTCACCCTGATTAACTAGATACTCCAGCGCATTTTTAACCATGTTCTTTGAGTCTTTTAGTCGCTGACTGGTGATCCACCAACTGGCAATACCTTCGACGGTGTCGCCAGCATTCGGGTTTTCTCGATAGTAAGCACTAATATCTTTAGCTATCGACTTAACATTTCCTGATGCCACCGATTTCACTGTTGCAGGTTCTAAAGCCATTTTAAGTTCCCATATTCTT
>JAWUWS010000011.1:0-10656 GCA_034111705.1 Psychrosphaera sp. | reverse complement strand
AGCCACGACACTCAATTTGTATCGTCACTTGCCAGTCATGTTATTGAAATTAAAGATAGCAGCATGGATATATTCCACGGCTCTTATAATGAATACCGTGCAAGCCAAAAGCTGAAAAATAATAAATAATAAATAATAAATTTAGAATTAATATCTAAATAACAAAAATGCCGAGATAACATTGCTATTTCTCGGCATTTTTATATTGTCACAATCAATAACTGCGTTGTTATAATCCCTGCTTTAGTTCTTTACTTTTTAATGCCTGTAAGACCCCCAACACTGAAACCATCAACCCAACGACAATAGCAGCAATAATACCAAATACTGTTGTTATCCAAATATCACCAATTAATAAGATAATAGTGCAAATCGCCCATAATAAATCGCCAAATGAGAAATACCAAACAAGCAATTTATTCGGTGATGTTTGAGTAGAAGCCCAAAGTAAATGAAGACCATTTATAACTAATACCGCCCCCAACAAAAAGAGCAGGAATTCTGGTGCTGGAGCGTCAGGTGATAAAAACAAAGCTATTTTTAACGGTACCAATAAAAATATTAATCCGAAAATAATACAGCTAGCTGCGTTTGCTCTTAAAACATTTTTTAATGTGATCATTTCTCACCCCTCATGTATACTTAGTTGACATAGAATAGTTTAAGGATGCAACTATGTCAACAAAGTTGACAACTACAAACTTACCAATGGCTGAAAGTCAAACTCTGCAATTAGTACTTAGCGCTGGTCAGGTTAATGACTCTATATTCCAATACTTAGCCAATACATTAAAAAATAAAGGTTATCAATTCGCATCCCCTTCTGCGTTAAGCTTTTTAAGTACCTTAGAATGCGGAGTAAATTACGCGTCAGACATAGCCAGAAACCTTGGCGTTTCTCGTCAAATGGTCGCTAAAACGGTAAAAGAGCTTTGCTCTGCGGGTTATTTAGCTCAAGTAGATGATGTAGGTAAACAAAAAAAAATTATCTTTACCCCAAACGGAGAAGTTTTAATATCAGATGCCAGACAATTACTAGCGGACATGGATAAAGCTTTAGAAAGCCAGTTCGGCAGAAATACAATACCAAGCACACTAGCAAATTTAACTATGATACAGAATTTAGTTAATCGATTAGACAATATATAACGTTCAAGGAATATCAAATGGAAAAAATAATATCAGTTATAGCTACAACATCATTATTAATGGCAACAACAGCTATGGCTGCGGTTGTTGATAAAAAAGCAATCCGCACTGCAGATGCCAATATTGCAGAGCAGGTTGCAATAATGAAATCAGATTGTGGTAATACATCTATAGAGGTTAATGTTGTCTGGGACGATGTTAAAGGAATGATTAAAACAAATAAAGACGCATTAAAATCTGATAATTATAAAGGTGCATGGGTTCTTAGTCATACTGGTGAACGCACAGTTTCTGTACTAGAGGCTATGTCAAAAATCTGTAAAGATGATGCAGATTATAAAGAAGAACTAGCTAAAGTAACCAATATTGTTGTTAAACCTAAAGCTAAATTCAGTGATTCAAAAAATGCTTTTTCTTTTGATGAAACTACTATTAATATTGAGTCTGGTCACAGAATGACTCGCAGTGCCGCTGATTTTATTCAATCAATTAAAAGCCTATTTTGATTGCTAACAATTACAAGCTGACACATTAGTTTATGCTCTTCACTGCGCATAATTATAAAACACTTAATAGTTAATATTATTGAGTGTTTTTTTATCATCAATCCCTAAGCTTTAATTAAGTTTACATCTCTACAAATTAAACTCCTTTTTATGACGCTAACAATATAAATAATACCAATTTTATATTAAAAATTAAGTAAATAAATCTCCAAATAATCAAGGTGTAATAACCTGTAATATTTTCTGTTTTTGTATTGTTTTATTATCAATAAATCTAAGTTGTAGCATTTATGTGCGCGCCTTAAGTTATTGAATTTAATTAAAGTAGTAAGGGGATAACTATGAAGATCATCGTAATGGTAGTGATTATAGCTTTGGCATCTGCTGTATTATTTGTATCTGATGCAGATGAAAGCGGTTATGTACCTTTCCCATCGGGATTTGGTTATATGGAAAACACACACGAGTTACAACTAGCAACCAACAGTGGACATAAGTCATATATTCGAGATCATGCATGGAAAATGTGGGCAGGTATTATGCAACCAGATAAAAAAACTGGTTGGCCACTTTGGTACAGCTGGGAAAACACAACATCAGCGTTTGCGAAGGCTCAAACAGAAGCAAGCTTGACACCCGCAAAGCCGTTTATTCCTAATTCATTACGTAAACACAACAACAAAAACACACCTAATGTAAATACCAAAGCGCCCATTTATTGCATACCAGAACAAGTACAGCTGTCATATCCTAATGCAATTACAAGAGACTCAACTGGCCAACTAAGTATTGGTGATGGTAGTAATTTCCAAAATAATGGCGATATTATGATCGCCACAGAATCCTTAAGTAAAGAGGCTTATAACAGCATCCGTAACCAAAAACTGTATTTACAATCTACACTAGACCAAAAGTACAAAAATAATAAAGACGTGAATATCGCACAACGCTCTATCGTCACCAAGCATATGTACTGGCCAGTAAAAGCAAGTGGTTTAACGGCATTGCCAGTTTGGAAAAACCAAATTAAACCGAACAACCCTGATTACGCAGGTTATGAAAAATGGGACAGCTTAGTTGCTATTGACCCTTCAGGTATCAAAGCTGGAGAAAACGCACAGGTGTCGTTTTTATATCAAGTAAGAGAATATCAAGCTGACTGGCAATGCCCTACCAACAATCATTACCCTAAAGGAAGTCCAGCTATCATTCCTGCCGTCACAAAAAACGCACAAATTTATGACATTAATGACTTTTATTTTCATAAAGTTACAAAAGACGATTGGACTAAATTTAACGATCAAGACAAAGCGATTATTAATGCATCTAGTTATTGGGCTAATAACACAAAGTTTGAAGTGGGAGACTATCTAGTCACTGTCGCTATGCATGTAAATACCAAAGAACTGCCAAGTTGGACTCTACAAAGTGTGTGGTGGACTGACGTTCAAGAGCTCAACAATAGTAAAAATCCATACGGTAAAAACCGCCCTGTGTTACCTAATGCACAAGGCCCTTGGCAACATTACTTGATGACCGACTCTTACGCGGTTCCACCAAATGATGAAGGAAAATTAGATATTGCTTTTAATCCATATATTGAAGGTGTCACTCACCCGGTAGCAAGCAGTTGTCGTAACTGTCATGTGAGAGCTGGTTGGCCTACAGCGGTTGATCACCGTAAAGGTACAGCAAGTTATCAAAATCCAGACTGTCCTGATTTATTAGCTGATATAACTCATGAAACGCAATGCTTAAAATCGCTAACTCATACCGATTATTTATGGATTGTTCCTGATCGCGCCATTGATCATTAGTCTTAATTCTATATAAATTATTAGGGCTGATATCAAACCAGTAGTTAATCTTTCACTACTGGTTTTTTTTATTT
This sequence comes from Psychrosphaera sp., assembly GCA_034111705.1. Taxonomy (GTDB): domain Bacteria; phylum Pseudomonadota; class Gammaproteobacteria; order Enterobacterales; family Alteromonadaceae; genus Psychrosphaera. The sequence goes on along the minus strand of JAWUWS010000011.1, from coordinate 7,110 downwards.
AAAACGAATGCTGGAAATATAAGGTTAACCACAGGATACTAAAATAGAACACTAGGGATAAATACTCAGATTATTCCCCTCAACTACCTAACTTGATATGCTTCACCGCTATAGACTGTCCCCATAACAAACTAAATAATTGGTTTAGCTCTGAATATAAGTCTAAACTTAAGCTTTCACCTGAACTATAAAACTCTACCTGTCCACTGTAATTATCTTCTATTGTTTGTTTACACAATAGTCCTCTGGTTTCTAATTGGCGTTTTAACTCCAAACACACAGGATAAGACGGCTCTATTATCTTTATAGAATCTACATTCATTGGGTTAGCTTTTATATTATCAATACTTAACTCAGTTAAACATTGATTAATGGCTGGGATCAAAAATGCATAATGAGTACAACCCAAGACTAAATGATCTATACCCTTTTCAATTAATGGCTGTATGTAATTCTTCACAGCTTGTTGAGTAACGTCACTATTGAGCTGTCCCTGCTCTACTAACTCTACAAACAAAGGACAAGCCACTAACTGAACAGTCACTTTATCTTCAAACCGTGATTTTAACGTTAATAAAGACTGGCTTTTAATAGTTTGCTCTGTAGCTAATAAACCAACAACGCCTGTTTTACTCAGTTCTGAAGCAGGCTTTAATGCCGGTTCAACGCCAATAATTGGAATATCAGTCAACTGTCTTAAATAAGAAATGGTGTGCACTGTGGCAGTATTACAAGCCACGACAATTGCTTTACAGTTACGTTCTACAAAATATTCAACGATTAATGACGTTCGTTGCTGTAACGTTTCGGTAGACTTATTACCGTATGGAGAATAAAGGTGATCGGCAATATAAATGATATGTTCGTTTGGCATTAAAGTATGAATAGTTTTGGCGATGGATAACCCGCCTACGCCTGAATCAAAAACCCCGATTGGAGATTGTTGTGTCATTAATCTTAATACCTTATTTATAATAACAATACTGATAATCTTTAATGGGCTATGTTACTTGTTGACGTACCAGATTGAAATTACAAATGCATTTAAATTTGTTTTTTCATTATTTTTCTTTGCTATCAAATTTAGTTAAAGGCATGATCAGATTATATTTATTCAATTTCTGATAAAAAGAATCAAACATGAAAATCATCTCTTTTAATATAAATGGCATTCGTGCCCGCATTCACCAACTCGCCGCTTTAATTGAAAAGCACAATCCAGATATTATTGGTTTACAAGAGACCAAAGCACACAACGAAGTGTTCCCTTTTGCTGATGTTGAAGCATTGGGTTACACCGCAATTGCTCATGGCCAAAAAGCACATTACGGTGTGGCCATGTTAGTTCGTAATGACGTTGCAGCGCGTATTACATATACTCAAAAAGGTTTCCCTACTGATACAGAAGAAAACCAAAAACGCATGGTCATTATCAAGATTGACTGCGAGTCAGGTGAATCAATCACAGTGTTGAATGGTTATTTCCCACAAGGTGAGGCTATTGATCATCCCGTTAAGTTTCCGTACAAAAGACAGTTCTACTCTGACTTAATGGGCTACTTAAAAAGCCATGAAGATGCAGATAAAAATATTGTGGTAATGGGAGACATAAATATATCCCCTACTGACTTAGACATAGGCATTGGCGAACCAAATAAAAAACGTTGGTTAAAAACAGGTAAATGTTCTTTCCAACCAGAAGAGCGTGAATGGTTAAAAACTTTATTGGATTGGGGTTTCAAAGATACGTTCAGAGAACAAAACCCAACAACAGATGATAGATATTCATGGTTTGATTATCGTTCAAAAGGTTTTGACGATAACCGAGGTTTAAGAATTGATGTGGTTTTAGCAACACATGGTTTAAATGAGAAATGTTCTGAAACTGGAATTGATTACGAATTACGCGGCATAGAAAAACCATCGGATCATGCTCCAATATGGTCTGTATTTGATATTTAACCTTAAATAGGAATAACAATGAAATTATCAGCGAAATTAGCTTCAAGTTTCTTACTACCATTAGTATTTGCATCAGCACCAAGTACTGCTGATTGGACATTAAACAATGACAAGTCCAACGTAAACTTTGTATCAGTTAAAAAGTCGAGCATTGTAGAAGTGCATCACTTTTCTGAACTGTCTGGTGTAGTAACTGAAAAAAATAGTAAAGCGACTATAGAGATTAACTTAGCAAGCCCTGAGACTATGATCCCTATTCGTAACGACCGCCTACAATCTATGTTATTTCAAACCAACATGTATCCAAAAGCGATAATCAGTGCTGATATTAATACGACAGATGTTAATAAGTTAAAAGCAGGCGAGTCATTTAACCGCACACAAAAGCTAACGTTAGACTTACATGGTATTACAAATGAATTAACAGCCGAAATTCAAGTTACTAAGTTAGCTAACAATAGTATTAATGTAAGTTCATTAAAACCTATTGTTGTAAACGCATCTGACTATAAATTGGTTGAGGGTATAAATGCACTAAGAGACATTGCAGGCTTACCGTCTATTACAACACAAGTTCCGGTAACGTTTAATTTGGTATTTGCTAACGTTAAATAAAGAGTGTATCAAAATGGTTTTTACAGATAACTTTCAGTAAGACCATTTATAAATGTATAAAAAGGCTGTGCTATTAATAACGACAGCCTTTTTTAAATCAAATTTTCTCTAACCTTACAACCATTTTGCCTTAAGGCTTTAAAACCCTAAAGCCTTATCAGTCTTTCAACTTAAATGCCGTAATAAATTTAGTTACACGAGCTGCATTAGCACCAAGATCACTCTTACCTATACGAGAGATAGAACGTAAATCTATTTTACTGCCTGTATCTGTCATTTGAATACGAATAGCTATGTCGTCTTTAAACCCCCACAGCAATGTTGTATCTACCGCTTCAATAATTCCTTTATCTTTATTCATAGCGACTATTTCCCAGTCAAACTGATTAGCAATATCAATCGCCTTATTAAAGGCTTCATCTACAGAAAGTTCACTTTCGATTGTTTTCAACCCAGAGTACGCAGCTTGCTGTAGTGGCGCTAATTTTTCACGATCGTAATCTAACGGATTACTGTTTGAGCCTCGTAAAGCTATAATAGCGTCAAACTCAGGTAAGTTAACAGTATCAGTACTCACTTGATGTATAAAAGGTAAAGACTTAGCTTTAGCCGCTTGCATCGACAACCCCACAACTGGCAATGCCAGTAGCACTGTAACTATTCCACAGGTTGTAGCCACATCTTTTTGTTTTTTAACTAATGCAAAGATTGCTACCAGTAGCGCTATGACTAAAACCGCCATGCTGATAAAACCCGTGTATTGAATGATTTTAAAAGAAACGCCCATAGACCAAAGGTCTAATCTATAAGCAATAATCGCAACTGGAAAACCAAGTAACAAAGGAATAACCGCGTATTTACAAAATTTTGTGATGGCGTTAATAACCATTATATTTCCTTAATATAGATATTGAATGTGCGCTGCTCAGCTAGCCATTATTCGCTAAAGGCTCCTGTCAAAGTGTGTGGGTATTTAAACCCATTTAGAAAAGAATCTCTATTAATATTGATAGATTGTTTGGGGTGTAAATTGGATTGTTTTAGCTTACTCACTTCTAGCATTATGTTCTATTAGATCAGGTACAGCCTTTATCCCCCCTTTTCTTTACAATTGATCCTTTACAAAAAGAGGTGAGCGCATTACTGTTTGTTTTACATCCTATTATGCTAAAGCTAGTGTACATTAATAACGTTGAAAGATAAGGACTTCTGATGCCAACTTCTGCACAAGAACATGCTGTGGTAGACCATAGTACAGACACAAGTAAGTGGGCTATTGCAGTACATAGGGTAACAACATCAACTGTGGAAGTATGGGCTGGCACACTATTCACTACTCTTATAAAGCCCAAAAGTGCTCGTATTCATCTTCTTGAAAATGGCAAAATTGTACAAACAAAAGTGATTCAAAAATCAAACTGGAAACGCCCTTTTAGCCGTACAAAAAAACGCTTTTTCTCCCTACAAACTTTTGACGGCTTACAACCTAACACCTCTTATAGTGTTGTCTTTGAACGTTATATTTATCCAAACGAACAAACTTTGCCAATTGGCTGGACGCATTTAAGAAGTGCCTATTTCTCAACATTGCCTAAACAAATTTCAGAGCAATCGTCTTTTACTATTGGTTTAGCAAGTTGTTTTTATCCCCATAGAGATGGAGGGCGTGCGGCTGAGGCTTATCAGACACTTTATGAGAGAGGTCATAATGATGTAAAGCCTGACATCACATTTTTAACTGGTGATCAGGTTTATTTAGATATTGGCTTTGATTCTCTTTCCAGAGATCCCGATGAAATAAGAGAACGCATTGGTAATGATTATGCTGAAAATTGGCAGTTATTAGGCGGGATATTAAACCGAGGCGGAACTTGGATGCTGCCTGACGATCACGAATACTGGAATGACTATCCGTTCCATGACTCTCTCATTCCTCAACTACTGGCGCTTAAATTAAAAAGTGTACGTGAACACTGGACCAGAGCATCTAAAGACGCAGTTAACAATATTCAACGTTCTCCAAAGGTAGAATCGTTTAACATTGGTAACGACCTCTCCTTTTGCCTTGCTGATTTACGATCGTATCGTTCTAAACGAAATTTTCTTCCCCCAACCGCATTTAAGCAATTAATAAGCTGGGCTGAATCACTCACAAGACCTGGTGTATTAGTTATTCCTCAGCCTCTGATTGTTAATGTAAACAAAACCGAAAGAAACCTGCTAAGTTTCAAAACACAATATAAGCAGTTATTAGAAGCATTAGGCAGCAGCGGTCATAATATTGTAGTGTTATCTGGAGATGTGCATTATGGACGTATCGCGTCTTGTCCTATTGGTAAGAACGGAGCGACATTAACAGAAGTTATCTCTTCACCTATGTCTAATTTGACTTACCTAAATGGCATCGCCACTGCCAAACCTGAATTTACGCCCGAGCGGTTTCCTCATGCAAAGTGTTTACCGGATGGATGGCTGCAACAAACGGTTTGTTATGACACTGACTTCTCAGTAAGCACCAAAAAAGGCTTTATCTTTTCACCATATCCCAAACAGCGTACACGGGAACATTTTATGACGGTTGGCTTTAAAAAAGTAAATGGAAAACTACAAATGAGCGTCAATGCATGGCGCATCAGAGAACACGACCCCGACACGTACCTTCCAAACAGTGACTTTGAACAAGCGTATCAGGTACTTTTGAGTTAACGGGCTAATTGAAGAGCTTAATGAAGAGCTTATCCAAGATGCTAAATATGGAAGTAATAGCTGAAGGTGTAGACACCTTAGAGGAGCTAGAATGTTTAAAGACGTTGGCTCTGTTATAACTATCAAGGTTTCTATTTCATAAAACTACTGCCAGAGTTAATAAGCTTATTGGGTGATAAAATGATTTATTATTAGAAATTGATACCTTAATCACCTGTTAAGGTTAATTCATACAAATTTGCACATACCGTTACCCAAGGAGTTATTTGGGCGTAAAATATATCCATAGCGAATATAAAACTCTTCTTTTCCTTTTGCTGCTAACAACCCAATAGTACTGCCTTTTTCAGCTGCAACTGATAAATAGCTTTCTATTTCTTTCATCAAAGCAGAGCCGACACCAGAGTTTTGATAACTAGGATCGACGATTACATCTTGAATATAAAAATACATTGCGCCATCCCCAACCACTCTAGCCATGCCAATAAGTTGAGATTTATCACGGACGATTACTTGAAACAAAGAATTATTTAAGCTTCTTTTTGCTAAATTGAAATCTAAATTTCCCCAACCAATTTTATTTCTCAAATTCAAAAACTCTTGAATAGATGGGCTTTCTAGCTTGATAGAAAATTTATCAGAATTCACCACTATCTCCATTAACTTTAACGCCCACTTAAGAGACTGCTAATTGTTTACTAAAATGTATAGCAAAACTAAATCGAATGAACATTTAGCAGTCACTGCTTTAAATGACACCACAGTCTTTTGTTATACGTTTTTTCTACGGCCTAAGAATATTTTCATTACGCCTGCAAATGCTAATCCCGCAACCAACCAGATTATAATTTGAGTAATTATATATTTTGATGTTACATCACCACTAATTATTCGTGGTAAGGACATAAAACAAAACATTAATGTGCCATAAATGAGCCCCATTTTTAACCACGAGGTGTTCTTGGCTGTTATTGGCTCTAAATTTTTATTTTTAATATAGTGATTCTTTTTGAAACGACGCCACTTAGATTCTAATGGACGACGAAACCACCCCCAAAGAGGAAAAGTAATTGTTAATAAAATAAGGCTAGTCAGGTTCCAAATACACGGAATAATTTTTTCACATGTAGGACATAATAAACCAAACCAATTTTTAAATGCGCCGTCTTTAGCCCACATAGAACCATTATGAATTGTGTTGCAATGAGGACAAGCAACATATTGCCTTTCCATTAATGGAGCATCGCTAGTTTTATCTATCAATGTTATTTTTGGTACACGTTGACCAAGAATTAGTTCATTAAAAGCTAACCCCGGATTTAATATCCAGTGTATTAACATTGGATGAGGTAATTTCCATACTTTGTATTTATTTTTATCAAAATCCATTTATGCTTTCTCCATAGTCTCGAAACGTATAACGAGGCTGTAGAATTACTCCAACAGCCCAAATTTATGAAAAATCGAGTTCCAGTAACTAACGTTAAGCACTTTTCTTGCATTAGGTAATGCATTTGGAACCCATAAAATCGGCCATTCTTCTTAAAAATAGTTATTCTACGGCCTCACGCCCTAATAATGGGCAAAAAATTGTTGGCTAAAATGTTGAGGAACGAAAACAGCAAACTGTTTTTTGTCCTTGTTTATTAGCTTGATACTTATTGAACCTTCTCCCTGAAGTTTAGCTTTTGACTAAACTTCATGGCGACCAAACCAAAAGGAGAAAGCTCAATGAAATTTTATACTACTTTACACAAATATTATTGCGGAATCGACTTACATGCTCGAATTCTTTATGTCTGCATTGTTGATGACCAAAATAACAAA
>JAWUWS010000010.1:0-30350 GCA_034111705.1 Psychrosphaera sp. | reverse complement strand
CGGAGAAGGCGGTCATGTTGATTTTTCTCCAATCGACAGTGATGAAATTGGTGTGTTAAAAGAGTTACAGAAAAAGTACGCGCGTGTCTCGGCAGAACAAGTGTTATCAGGTTTAGGTTTAGTGCAAATTTATCAATCTTTATGTGCCATGAACAATGAAACACCAAAAGATTATGAGCCAGCCGACATTACCAAACATGCTATTGCTGGAACAGATAAGTTAGCGATAAAAACACTTGATGTATTTTGCCGTATTTTAGGTAGTTTTGGCGGTAATTTAGCGCTTACGTTAATGACTTACGGCGGAGTATTTATTGCTGGCGGCGTAGTACCAAGATTTATTGAATATGTTAAAACAAGTGAATTTAGAGCTCGTTTTGATGCGAAAGGGCGTTTTGGCAAAATAATAAAAACGATACCTGTATACATTGTAACGGAAGAGCAGCCTGGGTTAATTGGTTGCGCAGCCTATTTACAACAAGAAATTTAATTAGGGTTCCTTAACTGGAACAACCTCATAATAAGAAAAGTTTAGAAGGGTATAACATGGCAGAACGTAATTGGTTAATTGACTCAGCTGAAGTATTTGCAGCAGGTCCGGTAGTGCCAGTATTGGTAATTGAAAATGTTGAAGATGCAGTTCCAATTGCTGAAGCATTAATGGCAGGCGGTATTAAAGTGTTAGAAGTGACTTTACGTACCGCAGCAGCACTTGATGTTATTCGTGAAATCGCGACACATTGTCCTGATGCTATCATTGGCGCAGGCACAGTTACTAATGCCGAGCAGTTAAGACAAGTAACAGAAGCTGGCGCTAAATTCGCTATCAGTCCAGGCTTAACACCTGACTTGTTAGATGCTGGAAATGCAGGTTCAATTTCATTGATACCAGGTATTGCATCTATTTCTGAACTTATGGTTGGTCTTGATAAAGGTTACTCACACTTTAAATTCTTCCCAGCAGAAGCTTCTGGTGGTGTTCAGTCATTAAAGTCAATTGGTGGTCCATTCCCAAATGTTCGTTTTTGCCCAACAGGTGGCATTAACCCTGGCAACTATAAAGACTACTTATCGTTATCTAATGTAATGTGTTGTGGTGGCTCTTGGTTATGTCCAGATGATGTTATTAAAGGCAAACGCTGGTCAGAGATCACAGAGTTAGCTAAAAAGGCAACAGCAAGCGTACAGCTTGTTTAGTCTTTATTTATATTTTTGAAAAACCAGCCAACAAGTGCTGGTTTTTGTTTTATAAAAACAATAATTAGGAATTAAACATAGTTTTTAGAATACCAATTCTATTTGATAATAAAAAGCAGGGTAAATTAATGTCACAACAGCAAACGTTAAATATGATGAATGAATTTAAAAAGGTAATTCCCCATGTATTACTTTTATCTTTATCACTGTCACTAATCAGCTGCACTTCTGAACAGAAAAAAGCAGAGTATTCTGTAGATGTTTACCAAACGTCAGAGTCGGGTGACAATCTCAAGTTAGTATCCTTTGATGCCAATGACACAGCAGTTTCAGTAAAAAACAAAGTGAAGCTACGTGTAAATCCAGAACAACAATTTCAGAAGTATTATGGCTTTGGTGCCTCTTTTACGGAGTCTTCTGCATGGAATTTGGCGGCTATTCCTGCACCATTACGAAAACAAGTATTAACCAAGTTATTTAGCCCTACAGAGGGAGCTGGTTTTTCACTTACGCGAACTCACATTAACAGTAGTGATTATTCAAACAATCATTACACCTATGTTGATGAAAATGACACAGAATTAAAAACATTTAGTATTAATGAAGACATGAAAGGCTTTTCAGGGAATGAGAACTCACAAGTTAAAGGCATAAAGTTAGAAGCGCCAAGTTATGACCTTATTCCAATGATCAAAGAAGCATCGAGCATACCTGGTGCTGATTTTAATATTATAGCCTCTCCGTGGAGTCCACCATCATGGATGAAAACCGGTGAAACATCAGAAATGACTAATGGTTCGTTACTTCCAGAGTATTACTCAGTTTGGGCTAAATATTTATCAAAATACGTTAGTGCTTATGCTGAGCAAGGTATTAATTTATGGGGAATAACGCCGCAGAATGAACCTTTACATTCACATGATGCTAGATGGGACAGCAACGGTTTTACCGCTGAGCAAGGTCGGGATTTTTTGAAATTACATTTAGGGCCACAACTTGTTAAAGATGGGCATTTAGATGTAAATAACTTAGATGATGGGCTTCGTGTTTTAATTTACGATCACAATAAGTCAACGATGAACGATTACGTCAACGTAACGTATGAAGATCCAGAAGCGGCTAAATACGCTTGGGGAACGGGGTTCCATTGGTATGCCAATTCAGAGCTAGACGAAAATAACTGGCACACCGATGCGTTAGATAAATTACAATCTAATTGGCCTAACAAAGCCATGATCCACACGGAATCAAGCATTGATATTGATGAAAAAGATCCTATTGGTCAGTATTGGAGAACCAGCACAGATTACGCTGGGGAATTTGTTCCGTTTGAAACGTATGCCTATGACATCATTTCAGATTTAAATCATGGCACACAAGGTTATATAGAGTGGTGCATGATTCTAAGTCACAAAGGTCAGCCAAACCCGTACGACAATTTCAATAGCGCACCTGTGTTAATAAACCCAATTACAGATGAAGTTATTTATACACCTCTTTATTATTTACTAAGCCACTTCAGTAAATTTATAAAGCCAGACGCACATAGAGTTGCATTAGCTGGTGACAAGACAGAAGGGCTAATTTATACCGCGGCAAAAAATAAAGATGGCTCTATCGCTGTTGTTATTTATAACAACAACAGTGAACCATATGAGATATCAATTGAATTAGGTGAAAATACAAAAACAACACAAATAGCTGCTAAAGCAATGCAAACCATTCATTTTAAAAATTAACTTTAACAGAGTGATATTTCACCTATATCAAGATTAAAGCTAAGGCTAAACTATAAAGCCAGATACGAATTTAATATTTGTATTTGGCTTTTAAATTAGCAAAATGCAGCTAGTACATACAAGTGTTATATGGCTCATATAAGAATATTATATAAGTTAATAAAATTGATAACTCACGTATTCTTTAGTACCTTACAGCACGATATTGGTATTTGACTCTATCAATTTGAAAATGGATATTCATTGATATTAGTACGTTAAACACCCAGGTGCACTTTCTGGATTAGGTATATATATGAAGTTATCCACAACAATACAGAAAATAATATTAACAATTACGTTTTTGTTTTATGTTTCTTTTGCTAGTTCTAATACGTTAGATTTGTCAGACTTTTCTAGACCTGATGAAATCCCATTCCCTGCGGACAATCAATACTCGGTGCAAAAAGCGGCGTTAGGTAAAATGCTGTTTTTTGACCCTCGTTTAAGTAACAACAGAAATATGTCTTGTGCTACTTGCCACAACCCTAGTTTTGGTTGGGAAGATGCAACTCAAACGTCGATAGGAGCTCAAAATACGCATTTAGGTCGTCATTCTCCTACTATTGTAAACTCGGCTTGGGCTAAACAGTTTTTTTGGGATGGACGTGCAAGTTCTTTAGAGGAACAAGCTTCTGGTCCTATAGAAAACCCAGATGAAATGAACTTACCTATGGCTGAAGCGGTTAAACGTTTAAAAGCCGTGCCCGCATATCAACAATGGTTTAAAGATGTATTTGGTGAAGAGGGGATCACCGCTGGAAATATTACCAAATCTATTGCTACTTTTGAGCGTACTATAGTAACAGGCCAAGCGCCCTTTGATTTATGGGTTGAGGGACAAGAGTCGGCCTTAACAGATGAAGAAAAATTAGGGTTTACATTATTTGTTGGTAAAGCTCAGTGTGTAAATTGTCATACTGGTTGGAACTTCACCGACAAAAAGTTTTATGACATAGGTTTATTTGGTGATGATGTAGGACGTTCGGATATCTCTAAAAACGAAGAAGATAAGTTTTCATTTAAAGTGCCGAGCTTAAGGAATATTTCACAACGCGCTCCTTATATGCATGATGGTCGCTTTAGTACATTACAAACGGTGATTGTGCATTATATGTCTGGTGGAGTAATAAGGCCTACCGTGTCAGACCTTATGAAACCATTTACGTTAACGGTGGATGAAATTAATGCTTTAGAAGCGTTTATGTTGACACTCACAGGTGAAGATCAGCCTGTAACTTTACCAACGTTACCGTTTTAGGAGCAATTATGACTATTCAAAAGAAGTTGGTTTTTGGTGTCCTTACGCTGATTTTAATTTTTAGCTCTTTAACTCTTTATCTTGTTTATGCTTTAAATCAGCAAGGGCAACAAACAATATACGCATTTCAAAAACCACTTAAAGCCGTTAATTTAAGTCAAGAAGCGTTAACTGGTTTTGTTGGCGCAAGCGACTACGTGTTTTCTATTTTAGCGATGCAACAACCAGCAAAAATATCTGAAATAGAGCAAAGCTTTAACGATCACCGCGACCAATTTATTACCACTATTGATGAAGCTAATCATATTGCAATATCGACGGAGCTTAAAAACCAAGGTTCAAAAATTAAAGAGCTAGGGCTAAGTTGGTTTAAAAATATTGAAGATCATGTTCTACAACAACATAACCAACTTCTTGATTTAAGAGTGCTGCAAAAACGTCATTTGGAGATCAAACAGTTATTGAATGATTTTGCCAAAAACACATTACTTACATCGGACAAATTGGCGACTGAAATAGCCAAAGATATTAAAAATCGTGAAATAAGTGTCATTATTTTATTAATAATTAGTGCTGTATTAAGCGGACTTTTGATTTATGTATTAAACCGCTCATTTATTATCCCAATCACACGTTTACAACAGGCTATAGATGCGTTAGCTGCAGATGAAGGTGATTTAAGCCAACGTTTGGATATAAAAGGGCAAGATGAAATAGCAAAATTATCCTATGGTTTTAATCAGTTTATTGAGAAAGTCCATAACATTGTTTTGACCATAGCTAATTCAGTTAACGAAACTCAAGCTCAATTAAAAAGCTTTGATCAAATTGCAGAAGTCACCGCTCAGCAGAACCAACAACAAAAAGAAGAAACCAATAAAATTAGTGATGCTATGTCTAATTTAGTGACGTCAGTATCGCAAGTAAATAGCTCTACTTATGATGCTAAAGAGCAAAGTGGACTTATTTTAATAGATGGTAAACAAAGCGTTTTATTGATTGATGAGATTAATAGTGACATTGACGACTTGGATAAAAGTGTTACCCAAGTCAGTGACGTTATCGCTCAATTAAGTGAGTCTAGCCAAAATGTTGGATCTGTCTTAGAAGTAATTGAAACTATTGCAGATCAAACAAATCTTCTGGCATTAAACGCAGCTATTGAGGCTGCAAGAGCCGGCGAGGTAGGGCGAGGTTTTGCTGTTGTGGCAGATGAAGTACGTAACTTGGCAACAAAAACACAAGCATCAACATTGGATATCCAAAAAATTGTAGTCAGTATTCAACAACAAGCCTCTGAGGCTAATAGTTTAATGACAAACTCAAGTAGTGATGTTAAAAACTGTGCTGTTAAAAACCACGAACTTGCCAATGCATTGAAAAATATTCAAACTCGAATTGAAGCCATTAACGTTACTCAAGATATGGTTGAGCAACAAACCATGCAACAAGAACAAGAAGTTCAAGCCGCTGGTAATAACGTAAATGCTATTTTCGATATAGCGGTCAAGTCGGCTCATATAAGTGACACACTAAAAACACGCAGCCAATCAATTGTAGACTCGGTTAGTAATGTTGAAAAAGCAGTAAATCAGTTTAAAATTTAACTTGAATGTAAGTAATTGTAGTGGATTAGATTAGCTTTAATTGCTCGTAACTAACTAATTATAAATGCCTGCTTTTATCGCGGGCATTTATTTTTTGAGTTAATGTATATTGACTATTGGGTGCTAAAACTAAGCCTTGGGTATTGGCCATTTCTACACAGATCATATTTTTATAACCATTGTCATCAAAATCCCCCATATTTTTTGCAACGTCTTGCCAAGGATTCCAAACCACAATAGAGTCATGACCAACACCTACAATATCAACTTGTTGTTTTGTATTAAGCAAAGTAACGTTATCCTGAGATGTTAAATAAACCCGGTCGGTATGCTCTGTGATAACCACTTCACCATTTTGTATTTTTTGTTTTGAATCATCTAGTTGGTCTATATAACTCACCTTGTTTAAACCAAGTAATGTGTGATCATTTACATCATCAAGGGCAAAGTAAGTGTGAATTGCCTGTGATAGTGGTTTGGGCTTATTTGATAGGTTAGTTGTGGTTAATTCAATTTCAATATTATCACCAAGTACATAACGTACTTGTAATCCCAGTCCTAACGAGTCTATCAACTCCTTTGCTAGATTAGCTTTCATGATCAATTCAATGCTTGAATCCGTCTCTACAAAGCTTTTAAGTGACCAAGTTAGTGTACGGACATACCCGTGCTGTGGTTCACCGATATATTCAGCTTGGGCAGGGCCAAACCAAGGCCAGCATAATGGTGCTCCCCCTCTGATGGCTTTACTTCCATCTAGCTGAGCTTGTTTTGATAACCACAAAACATCTTGCTTACCTGTAGGAGTAAAACTTAATAACTGTGCGCCAAATTCAGCAATACGTGCGCAAAAATTAGGATGGTTTATTTGATAAAACACAGATGAATTTACAGTTTGTTTTGTTATGAATTGGCTGTTCATTTGTTTACTCTAATTATTGCTAAATCAAATTGGTATTACGTAAGGTCATGATCAAAAGTAGTAAAACAAAAAAAGGTGGCCATAGCCACCTTTAATAGAGTGAAACAAAGCCAAACTTTATTTCATTAAAAGCATAGCGTTGTCTAACATGCGGTTTGAGAAAGCCCACTCATTGTCATACCAGCTCATTACTTTAACTAAACGCCCGATAACACGTGTTTCAGTGGCATCAAAGTTAGAAGAGTAAGGAATGTGGTTGAAATCGATAGAAACTAAAGGCTCATCATTTACCGATAATACTTCAGCTAAAGGACCGCCAGCGGCTACGGCTTTACGGATAACGTCGTTAACTTCATCAACTGTTGTATCTTTTTTGGCAATGAAAGTTAAATCAACTAAAGAAACGTTTAACACTGGAACACGTACAGAAAGTCCGTCTACTTTACCGGCAAGTTCTGGAACCACTAAACCAACAGCGGCTGCTGCTCCGGTTTTAGTTGGGATCATAGACATTGCAGCGGCACGGGCACGACGTAAGTCAGTGTGATATACATCACTCAAACGTTGGTCATTGGTGTAAGCGTGGATTGTATTCATTAAACCAGACTCAATACCAATCTCGTCGTTTAATACTTTAGCAAATGGAGCAAGACAGTTAGTTGTACAAGATGCATTTGATATTACTGTCATATCTGGAGTGATTGTTTCATGGTTAACACCATAAACAATAGTAGCATCAACACCTTTAGCTGGAGCAGAGATAATAACTTTCTTTGCGCCTGCATCAATGTGTGCACTTGCCGTGTCTTTAGACTGGAACATACCAGTACATTCAAACACCACATCAACCTTAAGTTCTTTCCAAGGTAAGTCTGCTGGATTTCTTTCAGAGGTTACTTTGATTAAATCACCATTAACAGTAATTGTATCGTCGGTGTTTTCTACTTTTGCATTAAAACGACCATGTGCTGTATCGTATTTTAAAAGATGAGCATTTATGTTTGCATCGCCCAAATCATTAATTGCTACGATTTTTAAATCGTAATTTTTTTCTGATTCATACAAAGCTCGTAATATATTTCTACCAATTCTTCCAAAACCGTTGATTGCTACGCGAATAGTCATACTTATACCTGTTAATGATGTTGTGTAATTTCAAATCGGTAATAAAATTACATCCATTAAGCCTTAAAGTAAAGTAAAATGGCAAATAATTAAGGGTTAGTTTTCTTGTATAAATGTATATAGTAAAAAATATCAATAAAGTCCGTTTATACTTGGCCTAAAAGTAAATACAATTACGCTTATCTATTTGAATTTAAGATAAGTTTGTTGGATTTAAGCTAAATTTGAATTCAAAATACGTTATCAGAGTATTCATCTCTTTTGTGATTTAGCCAAAAATTGAATGATTAATAGGAACCAAGATGCACGCTTCTTTAATTGAACACTTAGTTCAAGTCCGTGGAATAGAAACTGAATACCTAGATGCTTGGGGTAAACCCGCTTTAGTTAACACTGTAACGCAACAAAAAATATTAGCAGCTATGGGTTATCCCATGGATGACGATGATGCATTAATTACTATGATCAATTCAGAAGCTGAAACCGACTGGCTTACAATGGTTGAGCCTGTATCACTTATTGTGCAAAAAAAAGAAGCGGTTTTACATTTTAAATTACCGTTAGAGTTTGTTAACGATGAATTGTATTTATCTATCACACAAAATAGTCAGATATGTAAAAAAATAAAATTTGTACCAATCGATCAAGAACTATTAGGTGCTTTTGAAATTGGTGACATGGAAATGCAGCATTATGCTTTGCCTATTGAATTAGATTTAGCCATTGGTTATTACCAATTAGCGCTTTTTGAGCCAGGAATTGAAGAGCCTTTAGGAAGTGGTCGTTTGATTGTAACCCCTGAGACTTGTTATCAGGTGGCTACTCCAGATTCAAAAGAAGCAGTAAACATTACACCAGTTAAGGCTAACAACACATTAACACTTGGAGATAATGTACCTGCTTTTGATCTTGTAGGAAAAAAAGTAGAAAGCGAGTCAGAAAAAGAAACTATATTTTGCTCAAATGTAACACTAGGTGACGCTCCTAACAAAATAGAGCCGCTAGGCCGTTGTTGGAATGTAGCGCCAATAAACCCAACATTGCTTTATAAAGATGCTTATCAACCAATGATTGAGCTATTTAGCTCATACATGAAAGATAATGAAACGTTACAAGTAAACAACATAATGTCATTACTCAAATCATGGTGGGTTCCAAAAGGAGAAGAGGCAAATAAGGGCGCTTATGTGTATTACCCATTTGAAGACTTGTTAACAATAATTGCCCTTGAAAGTCAGTTGTCACAATGTAGGGTGGTTATTGGAGAATTTGCCGAATTACCTGAGAATGTAACTGAGTTATTACAAAGTATGGGAATGTACACTGCCAGTGGAATTGTTAGTTAATCTACTAAGGCTTTGTTTTTATTGAATAATAAATCTATTCTTTATTGTTTGGTCGTAGGCTTTACAACAAGCTTATACAGGAAAATTATTACTGTTTAATTTCAGTTAACTGGTATTAAATTAGACCGTAATTCTGTATAATCCGCGCCAAAATTGCACTGTGCAATAAACACTATTGAAACTAAGAGAAGCTAATTCTATGTCAGACAACGCTATTTTATGTGATATCGGTTTTATAGGTTTAGGAGTTATGGGTAAGAACCTAGCTCTTAATTTAGCGGACAATGGTTATACCATTGCTGCTTTTGATTTGGATACTGAAAAGGTAGCCAGTGCAATTAAACAAGACGAGCTGGAAAGAGGCGACAAGCCTCAACGTATTTATCCATGCACCTCGTATACAGAATTATTATCTAAATTAAAATCTCCTCACCTTGTTATCTTATCCGTTCCAGCCGGCAGTCCAGTTGATGATGTTTGTCATAAACTTATCGACGCAGGCATTCAGGCAGATGACATAGTAGTCGATACAGGTAACAGCCTTTGGACTGATACTGTAGAACGTGAGAAAAACTTCGAAGGTAACTTCTTATTCTTCTCAACAGCGGTTTCTGGTGGTGAAGTGGGGGCTCGTTTTGGTGCATCGTTAATGCCAAGTGGCGACCGTTATGCTTGGACACGTATTGCACCAATGTTTAAAGCTATCGCAGCAAAAGTTGATGACGCAACAGGTAAACCGATTGAACGTCACGAACCTGGAAATCCAGTTATTGAAGGCGAGCCGTGTGCCACTTATATAGGTGAGACAGGCTCAGGCCATTATGTGAAAATGGTTCACAACGGTATTGAATATGCCGATATGCAGTTGATATGTGAAGCGTATAATATTATGCGTGTTGGCTTAAGTATGAGTCCAGTGGAAATTGCCGCTATCTTTAGAAAGTGGAATGAAGGTGAATTAAACTCGTATTTAATTGAGATAAGTGCAGAGGTCTTAGAACATATCGACCCGGAAACCAACCAACCTTTAGTTGATATTATCTTAGATAAAGCCGGCCAAAAAGGGACTGGTTTATGGACCGCGGTAAGTTCATTGCAAATTGGTGCGCCATCACCAACTATTACTTCCGCTGTTTACGCACGTGCATTATCAACATTAAAAGATGAACGTAAAATAGCGTCTAAAGTTTTATCCGGTCCAGATTTATCTGAGTTTAACTTAGATAAAGACGAGGTTATTGCTCAGTTACACGATGCATTATATTGTTCAAAAATCTGTGCTTACGCTCAAGGTTTCCAATTAATGAATATGGCGGGTAAAGAGCATGGTTGGAACTTAGACTTTGCCGGTATCGCTAAAATCTGGCGTGCAGGTTGTATCATCCGTGCGGTATTTTTACAGTCAATTACCAAAGCGTATGAGCGTGATGAAGAGTTATCTAACTTGTTAATCGACCCATTCTTTGCTGATCAAATCTCTAAATACCAAACTAATTGGCGTCGAACCGTTGCTAATTCTTCGTTGATGGGTATTCCTATCGGTGCGTTTTCATCAGCGTTAGCGTATTACGACTCATACCGTAGTGAAACGTTACCGGCTAATTTATTACAAGGTCAACGTGACTTCTTTGGTGCGCATACGTTTGCGCGTACCGACAAAGCTGACGGTAAAATGTACCATGTTGAATGGAGCCAACCTGGCCGCCCAATTGTAAAGGCCTAGTTAATAGTTTCTTGTAAAAAACCATATCAATAGATATGGTTTTTTTTGGCCTAGGGTTAATTATATTGGTATAAAGCTAAGTCAGGTGAGCAGAAATAAACATAAGAGCAAAATAAGAGAGTATATATGACAAAATCAACTAAAACAGAACAAGAGTGGCAAGCATTACTGGATGAAGAAACGTTTAGAGTGACAAGGTTAAAAGGCACAGAACATCCATACACAGGTAAATATTTAGAGCACAACGAACAAGGTAAATATGCATGTGTATGTTGTGGTTCTCAATTATTTAATTCATCTCATAAATTTGATTCTCATTGTGGTTGGCCATCGTTTGATAAAAGTATAGAGGGCACGGTTGAATACCACAAAGACTCAACACATGGCATGGTAAGGGTTGAGATTACGTGTGCTAATTGTGACGCTCACTTAGGGCATATTTTTGAAGATGGACCAACAGAAACTGGTAATCGGTATTGTGTTAATTCAGTGTCGCTTACCTTTTCTGATGACGGAAGTGATAACACATAATAACAATTAGGCTAATTTATAAAATAGAAGTTAATCTATATTTAAATAATAAAACTTATTGTTTTTAGGATGTTGTGTTTTTAATTGGTTTTCTACCCTTATAATTTTACCGGAACTGCTGCTTTCAAATACTTAAATTCACATGCTTGTATTTTGTTCCTGCTTTTGTTTTCCTGTCATTGATTTCAAAGTTTTTGTAACTAAGTTTGTAATATTACATTTAAACTTACATAAAAATAATTTACAATGCGACCGCACTTGAGAGAAGACTTAAGCTAGTACCTTAAAGTTAGTACCTTAATTTTTGTGAATTAAATTATTATGAAGGCAGATGTAATGACGTTAACTCCAGAACAAACTTATCAAAAAAGTTGGTTAGAAAGACAAGAATTTGCGGACCGCATGCAACCGTTAATCGGCATGTTGTACCGTGGTCGAGGTATCGAAATTTGTATTTATGGTCGTCCACTTGTATCCGCATCTGCTATCGATATTATCAAAGCTCATAAAACCGTTACTAAATATGAAGATAATAAACTTAGAGTACGTGAGAGTTACGAATTTTTAGAGATCCTTTCTGGATTAAACTTAAACCCAGCCAAAATTGATTTAGGTAAATTAGCCTACGGTTATATTTATAAAAATAAAGGCAAAGGGTTATCAAAAGAACAATACTTACAACAGGAGCTAGCCGACATCTTAGATCAAGACGGACATTCAGAGCCGCAAGATGTTGTACTATATGGTTTTGGTCGAATAGGGCGTTTGTTAGCTCGTTTATTGATTGAACGAAATGGACCAAACGCCAGTTTACGTTTGCGAGCAATTGTTGTTCGTGGCGGTAAAGATGGAGACTTAGAAAAGCGTGCTAGCTTATTACGTAGAGACTCAGTTCATGGGCCATTTAACGGCAGTATTACCGTTGATAAAGAAGCGAATGTAATTAAAGCCAACGGTACTTATATCCAAGTAATTTACGCTAACTCACCAGATAGTATTGATTACACAGACTACGGTATTGATAACGCTCTCATCGTTGACAATACGGGTATTTGGAAAGATGAAGACGGTTTAGGTTTGCACTTAAAATCCAAAGGCACGGCTAAAGTATTACTAACGGCACCTGCTGGCGGCGAGATAAACAACATAGTGTACGGTGTTAATCACTCAGACATTAAACAAGACGACAAAATTGTGTGTGCCGCAAGTTGTACAACGAATGCTATTACTCCAATATTAAAAGCGATTAATGATGAGTTTGGAATTAACAACGGTCATGTTGAAACTGTGCATTCATATACCAATGATCAAAACCTAATTGATAACTTCCACAAAGGTGAGCGCAGAGGGCGTGCCGCGGCATTAAACTTAGTGTTAACCTCTACGGGGGCTGCAAAAGCGGTATCAAAAGCATTGCCAGAATTAGAAGGTAAGTTAACGGGTAATGCCATTCGAGTGCCTACGCCAAACGTATCAATGGCGATAATGAATCTGAATTTAGAGCAATCAACATCAGCGGACGCGTTAAACTCGTTTTTACTTGATGTTGCTTTGCATTCAGATCTTAGAGATCAAGTAGATTACACCAGCTCTACAGAAATTGTATCTACTGATTTAGTCGGAAACCGTTATGCAGGTATTGTTGATTCAAGAGCAACCATAGTGCAAGACAATCGTGCCGTATTATACGTATGGTATGACAATGAGTTTGGTTATAGCTGTCAAGTTGTTCGTGTTATGCAAGAAATGGCGGGTATTAAATATCCATCATTGCCAGTTGCTTAAAGAGCGCACTTACTTAGCTTTCTAAAAATAGCAGCGCTTAAACTTCTGAGTTTAAATAGCAAGGTATTAATACTAGGGTCACATTTTGTGGCCCTTTTTTGTATTATTTTGTAAAAAGTTTAATTGTTCTGATTAAAATTAATGAATTGATAAGACAATTACGATACCGTTACTTCCTATGTTTAAACCTACTCATCAAGAGAATCTCAACGTTAATGTTTAAATTAAATCCTATCATTTTGCTATCACTTGTTATTAGTCAACCTTTATTGGCCGCTGATCCTGCGTCATCACGCGCATCTACACCTGTAGCTAAACCTAATTTGCATCAACCCACTCAGGTTTTTGAACAGCAACATATAAAAAGTTATGGTGTGTCTAATGTTTATAATTTATTAAATTATGTGCCTGGTTTTCAGTCGGTTGTTGGCTCCAATCAGTCAGCGCATAATAAATTACAAATACGTGGTGTTTCTGCGGATTCTGGTTATATAGTATTAATGGTCGATGGTGTGAAGATCAATACGTTATTGTCTAATAATGTATTAATGAACTCCCCATATTTTGATTTGACATTGGCACAACGAGTTGAAGTATATACTGGACCAAATGCGGTACGTTTTGGCAATAATGCAGTATTAGCTGTTATTAATGTGATCACGAAAAAATCAAATCATGTTTCGCTAGAGCTAGGAAGTGACCATCATACTAAAGGTTCAGCTAGCTTATCTCGAAAAACCAGCTACGGTGAATTATCATTTTACATCATGAACGCTCAAGGGGATGGTGGCGAATATTCATCTGACAATATTCCAACGTCTCGTTATTTGACGAATAAAAACTACATGAATAAACCTTATGAATATGACCAACTTAATGCGAGCTGGCAGGTTGGAAATTATATACTGAGTTATTACCGAGAAGAGCAGGAACAAGATGGCTTCTTAAATAATCAAAGTTATTATCAAGGTAACCAATTTAACGCACAAACTCAGTTTATCTCTAATCAATATCATAAAAAAATTAATGATAAACTTAGCTTTAAAACCGATTTAACATTCTCAGAACATAAGGTTAAGTCCGTTGCATTATTGGGTGATGCTGGAATAAGACCTTTCTCTGAAGAGTATTGGTTTGGCTCAAATTTATCTGCAATTAAAACTGAATTTAATTTTACTGGATATTACACTTGGTCCAACAGTTTATCGCTTGAATTTGGTACTCAGTGGCAAGAACAAGAGCAAGATGAAGCCGCCGTGATCACGTCACATTTAACGGGAGACAATCAAAGTAGTTTACCTTTAGATCGTTATTACCTTGGTGGTATCAAAACAATCTCTGAATTTGGCGAATATGCTAACTTGTTACAGAGAATTGAAAGCCACGGGTTATTCAGTAACCTAGATTGGACTATTACTCCAATGGACTATTTATCTGCTGGAATTCGGTTAGAGCGTAACCATGGTTTTTCTGATGATGTTTCTACGCAGTTAACATACACCCGAGTATTAAATGAAAAGAGTAATATTACTGCTCAATACTCTGAAGCATTCCGTTCGCCTAATTTTTATGAATTATTTTCAGAAAACCTTTTAGCTTATGGCAACTCAGAGTTAGAACCGGAAAAAATACGAGCTTATGAACTCAGTTATGATTATACCGCGACGAACTGGAGTGGTCGTGTCACGTCCTTTTATCAGCAACAATCAAAAGTAATTGGGTTAGATGAAGTAGACTCTGAACTAGGCAATACTTATCGTAATCGTAATGATAAAGACATGTTTGGCGTAACCGTAAAAGGGGAACATCAGTTCAACCCAATGGTGAAGCTTGAAGGTACATTCACTCATTACTTTAACGATACAGAAGATTACAATTTCCAGACTTTTGGTTCTGTAGGGTTAATAACTCAAATTGATGGATTTACTATTGGCCTAAATACCGTCATTCGCTCTGGTGTTAAAGTGACCTCAAACACAGAAACTGTATTTAAAGAAGATCCTGTTATGTTAGTAAATGCAGTTGTTAATTATCAATTGGGCAGAAGTATTTTGTTTTCCCTAAAACTAGAAAACGCATTCGACCAACAACATAATGTTTACGATTCTAGCCAAATACAAAATCAGTTTTATGTTACTCAGCCAACTAAGTTTGTTGCCTTTAGTATAACGTATGAGCTGTAAAGTTTATTTTTGAGTAATAGAATAAGTTATTTGTTAGCTGTTTCTTTGTGAATTAATCGGTTTAGGTATTATTACAAAATGTTAAAAAATATAACCATACAAATACTTATATTTATTGCTCTATTTAGTGCGATCACTTGGGTTAAAGAATCTAGTTTATTGTCAACATCAGGTGATACAAAAGCACCAAATTTTGAACTGTTGGATATTAATGGTAAACAAACTAGCTTGGCTTCATTGTCTGATAAACCAACGTTATTATTTTTTTGGGCGCCTTGGTGTTCGGTATGTAAATTTACGATGCCTAATTTAGAAGATTTTTATCAAAGCCACGCGGATGAATTTAATGTGGTTTCTGTTGCGTTAAGTTTCCAGTCACCAGATGAAATAGTAAATTTCATCCGTGACAATAATTATACGTTTCCAACTCTGTTAGGGAACGATACGCTAACTGAAGATTATAAAATACAAGGCTTCCCAACTTACTACGTGATTGATACAGACTCAATTGTGGTAAATAAGTCGATGGGATACAGCACTGAAATTGGAATGTTACTTAGGTCGACTATTTTATAAGCAAAGTATAGCTATAAACGGTTTTCGACTGGTTTCCTATAGATTTAATGTGTTAGTCTTGAACGGATAACATGTTACGAGATAAAACCATGAGAATTACCAGTAATTTTGATAGCGGCAATATAGAAGTTGTTAGTTTAGATTCAGCCTCTGATATCCAGCTAAATATTTCTAAAGATAATAATTCCGACTTTTACCAATGGTTTCACTTTAAGATTGAATCCACCGCTGGTGAAGAGCATACGTTTAGAATATTAAACGCTAAACAATCGGCCTACCCAGATGGTTGGAAAGACTACCGAACGATGGCGTCTTACGATCGTGAAACTTGGTTCCGTATTGAAACTAGCTATCAAGATGGTGAACTCGTATTCAACCATATTCCAGAATTTGACCATGTTTTCTATGCTTACTTTGTCCCTTACTCTTATGAACGCCACCTAGATCTAATTCACAAATCTCAATTAGCCCCAGATGCTCAACTTATTACTTTAGGTCAAACTATTGATGGCCGAGATATGTCTTTGTTACAAATTGGACAATACGCTGAAGGTAAAAAGAAAGTTTGGATCACGGCACGTCAACATCCTGGTGAGTCAATGGCACAGTGGTATGTTGAAGGTTTACTAGACCGCCTATTTGATCTAGATGATGCCGTTTCTCGTCTATTAATGGAACAAGCTGTATTTTATATTGTTCCAAATATGAATCCTGATGGTTCTGCTCGTGGTCATTTAAGAACCAATGCTGTAGGTAGTAACTTAAACCGCGAATGGTTAGAACCTTCATTGGATAAAAGTCCAGAAGTGTATTACGTACGTGAAAAAATGCTTGAAACGGGCGTTGATATGTTTTTGGATATTCATGGTGATGAAGCAATACCGTATAACTTTGTAGCAGGTTGTGAAGGGATCAAGAGCTATGATGCACGTCATCAAGCATTAGAATACACCTTTAAAGCCGCTTATGCTGCAGCAACTCCTGAGTTTCAAGATGTACATGGTTATGACAAAGATGAACCGGGTCAAGCACTTCCTACTGTAGGTGCTGCTTGGGTTGGTGAACAATTCAAATGTTTATCTTATACCGTGGAAATGCCATTTAAAGATCATAACGATGCACCAGATGCATTCTATGGTTGGAACGATGTGCGTTCAGCAAAATTTGGTGCTGATGTATTAACAGCTGTATTAGCTGTGGTAAAAAAATTACGCTAATTAGAAAATTCGAAGTGGGGTAGGAAATCTCCCCATTATTTAATAAAACAATAACTATAAAAAAAGGAATAAACAGTGAACGCATTAAATGATTTACTTGTTTTTCTTGATGGCCTACTAGGAAGCTCTTTTTGGTTTCCTTATGTGCTATTAGGTGTTGGTGTATTTTTCACCATTTATCTTAAATTCCCACAAATTCGCTACTTTAAGCATGCTTGGAAAGTAGTAACGGGTAAATACGACAAAAAAGGAGCTGTAGGGGATACAACCCATTTTCAAGCTCTTGCTACTGCATTATCAGGTACTGTTGGTACCGGTAATATTGGTGGTGTTGCGTTAGCTTTATCTATTGGTGGTCCAGCTGCATTATTCTGGATGTGGATGACCGCATTCTTTGGTATGACAACAAAATTTGTTGAAGTGACCATGTCACACAAATACCGAATTAAAACGGAAGATGGCACCATGGCCGGTGGTCCAATGTATTATATGGACCGTCGCTTAAACATGAAATGGTTAGCAATTGCATTCGCTATTGCAACCGTTATCAGCTCATTTGGTACAGGTAGTTTACCGCAAATTAATAATATTGCGGTTAGTATGGAAAGTTCTTTTGGAATTGAACGTATTGTTACAGGTGGTGTGTTGGCCGTAGCATTGGCGTTAGTTATTTTAGGTGGTATTAAACGTATCGCTTATGTTACTTCTCGTATTGTACCTGTCATGTCTATTATTTATGTTATTGGCGCGTTAGGCGTTATTACTTATAACATTGAAAACGTATTACCATCGTTTATCTCTGTCTTTGCTGATGCCTTCACCGGTTCTGCTGCAACAGGCGGATTTATTGGGGCTGCTTTTGCTTATGCATTTACCAAAGGTGTTAACCGTGGTTTATTCTCAAATGAGGCTGGTCAAGGTTCGGCACCAATTGCTCACGCTGCCGCAAAAGCGGATGAACCTGTTTCTGAAGGTATGGTTTCTATATTAGAACCATTTATCGATACCATCATCATTTGTACTTTAACCGGTATGGTTATTCTTTCTTCTGGTGCATGGCACGATAAGTTTGAAAATGACTTCCAACGCTCAGATATGTCTATTTTATCTGGTCAATATGTTGAAAGTTCAGAAGAGAATATGAACTCACTTTACTTACATCTAAATGGTGAGCAAAGTAATGTTATTGAATACACGGGTGAGTTAAGTGTTGTTGAAGGTAAAGCCTTGAGCACGGATATTACTATTATTAACTCTCGTTCAATTGCTGAAAATGTCACCTTTTTATTAGAAGGTGAACATTTATATAACGGTAAGTTAACCATTCTTGATGGTCAGTTAAAAGATAAAGAAATTATTGTTCGCGGGGATTCTTTAATTCACTCGGCAGCATTAACAACCGAGGCATTCAGTAAAGGTTACTTTGGTGAATACGGTAAATACATAGTAACCATAGGTTTATTGTTGTTTGCATTCTCAACGGCAATTGCATGGTCATATTATGGCGACAGAGCAATGACTTATTTATTAGGTGCTCGTTCAGTTATGCCTTATCGTGTTATTTATTGCGCTGGTTTTGCATGGGCTGCGGTAGCGGATACGTCATTAATTTGGACGTTAGCTGCGGTTGCGATTGTAGTGATGACCTTACCTAACTTATTCGGTATTATGCTTCTTCGTAAGGAAATGAAAGAAACGGTTGACGATTACTGGGTTAAGTTTAATAAAGAACACGGTGAAGATAAGAAATAATTAAGGGCTAATTATCTTTCACTTAAGTAATATAAAGTGAAAGATAAACAGACTCTAGGTTGTTTTTATATAATCAAACCACATTAAAGACTAATTAAAACTATATAATTAGTATCAAAAGCATCCTAATAATATTAGGGTGCTTTTTCTGCGTTTATCCCTCAAAGCTTTTTGTGTGGATGAAATGAATGTTACCTTTTAGGAAAGTGTTATATGGCAATTATAAAATGTCCTCAATGCGCAAAATCTATTTCTGACAAACAAAGTATATGTCCTCATTGTGACCTTAATATGAATGAGCTTACCGAAGAAAAACGACATTCTTTAAGCAAGATCAAGTCATTAAAACATAGTCAGACTATAATGACTCATCAAGCAATAGCTATGCTATTGTTTTTAGTGGGTGTTTTTACTTTTTATAACAGTGAAGATAAAGCAGCTCCACAGTATATGCTGTCTCAAGTGTGTATTTTTGTTGGTTTTACTTGG
The DNA here is from genome assembly GCA_034111705.1 of Psychrosphaera sp. Lineage (GTDB taxonomy): Bacteria > Pseudomonadota > Gammaproteobacteria > Enterobacterales > Alteromonadaceae > Psychrosphaera. The sequence continues at coordinate 10,858 of JAWUWS010000010.1, read as the reverse complement.
TATATTATTAATCGTATTCGAATTATTTTATCTAAACGTACTAAGTCTTAATGGATGAGCATAATGAATATTGAGCAAATGTTGGCAAGCGTAACGCCAGAAGTTTTTGAAAACTTAAAATACGCAGTTGAAACGGGTAAGTGGCAAAATGGCCAACGTTTAACAGAAGAGCAAAGAGAAAACTCCTTACAATTAGTTTTGGCTTATCAAGCCAAAATAGAAAAATCTAATCAGCAGTTCACCATCGGAGAAGATGGTGAAATGGTGATGAAATCTAAGCGTGAATTACAGCGCGAATTTTTACCTGAAACTGACATCGCAAGGTTTAACCAAGATGATATTTAGTAAATTGTTTAAAAAGAAGAAGTGGTTAAGTAGTAAAGTGAGTGAGCGTCTAGCAGCAGTTGCTGAGCTTGATAAAGACGAATTAGCTAATAAATCGATTTTACATGAGTTGGCATTTAATGATGGCGATGAAAAAGTAAGACGTGCAACCTTAGATAAGCTAAACGATTTTGCTTTGTGGTGGCAGGCTTATAAGCATGACTACTCTGACAATATAAAAAAGAATGCAGAACGCATTATTATTGAGTCATTAACGGGACTTCGTGATACCAATTTAGATAAACAGCTGAAAAAACAATTTATTGATCAGTGTAATAAAATTCAGTTATTGGAACGTGTGGTATTTGACCTAAACGATGAAACGTTAACTCTAAATACAATAAAACGCCTGGATAGAGATGCGTTAACGTTTAAAGGTATCACTCAAAGTTCGTTATCTGATGAATCAAAACTCAGTTTATTAACTACAGTGGACGACATCAATCAACTTAAAAAGTTGGCTAAAAAATTAGATGGTGAATTGTTAGTTAATGTTGAAACTAGACTAGAGCAGCTAAAGTTAGACGCTGAAAAACCTGTTAAATTAGAAAAACACGCTCGTTTATTATTAGCTCAATTAAATGCACTAAGAGATAAAAGTGACTTTGGATTGATTGCCGATAAACAAGCAGAAATAGAAACTCAGTGGCTAGATGCGGTTAACGATATTGATATTTTAGTGAACGACGTCAAAGTTGAATTACTAGAAAAACATCAAAAAATCAGTAACGTATTAGATAAAATCCAAGCTCCATTAAAAGCACAGTGGTTAGAGCAGCAGCAAGAGCAAGAACTTGAGCAAGAGCAAAAAAATAATTTTGCTATTATCACATCAGAGCTTACAACGGTTGAATCTAAAATAACTCAGTCAATAGCTGATGATACTGAGCTTGAACAAGCTCAATTAAGTAAAGACATCAACGCAATTACGCATAAATGTAATGAATTGAAATTAAAAGACACAAACCGTGTTGAGTTGTTAAAACGTGCGGAAACAATATTTAACCGTGCTAATCAAATACCTCAAATAAAACAAGCAATTGTATTAGCTAAAAATCTATTAGAACAATTACAACAATTACCAGTACCGGAAGACTTAACGTCGTTAAATCAGGCTCAAGTTGAATTTAAACAACTTAAAACTCAATGGCAGCAAAACCTTAAAGACGTTGGTATTGCTTTACCTGCTGTCATTGCAAATGAATACGACACTTTGTTAAAACAAAAAAGCAAAGCGGTTAATGAATTTGAAAAACAACAACGTCAAATATTTAATCAAATGCGTCGTAAGATACCTGAACTTGAAGAGCTTATTAAACAAGGTAAGTTTAATAATGCATTTGGTTTATACAGAAAAATGACATTTTGGTATGCAGACTTAAACGACTACCAAAAAAGTCAAATCGACCGTAGTTGGGAAGTATTAGAGTCTGAAATGGAAAAGTTAAAAGAATTACAAATGTCTTTTTCTAATCCAAAGAAACAAGAGTTACTCGCTGACATCAAAAAATTAGCAGAGTCACCACTTGTAGATCCAACAGAACAAGCCCACAGAGTACGTTTGTTACGCTCAAATTGGCAAACATTAGGTCATGCAGGTGATGAACAAGAAGTCGCGTTAAATGATGAATTTAACCAGTACTGTGAAACAGCATTTGTCCCTTGTCGTGAACATTACAAAGAATTAGAAGATGAGCGCCAAGTTAATTTAGACGCGAAGTTGTTGATCATTACGCAATTAGAAACGTTAGCTAATAATTTAAAAAGCTCAGAAGTTTCTAGCTGGAAAGACTTAGAATCAGTGTTTGTTAAATTAACTAAGCTATGGCGTGAAACGGGCTTAATTGACCGCGAAAAAGTAACGGAAACAAATAACCGTTACCAAGCCAGTTTGAAACCAATTAAACAAGCCATAACCAAACATCACTCTACTAACGAGCAAGATAAGCTAACGCTAATCAAACAAGCTCAAGAGTTAGCAAGTCAAGATATGGATTTAAACCAAAAATCTGACAAGTTAAAAAGATTACAAGCCAAATGGAAAACGGTTGGCTTTGCAGGTAAAGGCACAGATCAGAAACTTTGGAATGAGTTTAGAGCGGTTAATAATCCTGTTTTTGAACAAAGAGATAAAGATAAAGAACAAGAGATGAGTGCCGCAACCGAATTGTTTGACACTCATATGGCTATGTTATCTGACCTCAAATTTTCTATAGATGATGCGTCAGAAATTAACGATTTACGTTCAATCATAGACCAAGCGGAGCAAAGCTTAACGCAAGTAAAAGGCGTAGCTAAACCACAGTTTGAGAAATTAAGACGTATTGTACTATCTATTACTAAGTCAGCGGATGAAAGTATTTCAGCGTTAAGAAAACAACAAGCACAACAAGTTTATATTGACTTATTCTTAGCAGTTGAAGCGTTAATTGAAGGTAAGCCAGCCGACTTAAGTTCGTTTAAATCTTCATGGCAAAGTGCATTTAATATGAATGCCAAACAAGACCGTCATAAAGTAACACTGACTATGGAGATAGTCGCTGGGTTAGAGTCTCCACAGGAAGATAAAGCCAAACGCAATGAAGCTCAAATGGCAATGCTAAGCGAAAAAATGGAGCAGGGCATTGAATACAATGTTCAAGATCTATTAGAGTCGTGGTTAGCCGCAGGTATATTTACAGATAAAGACATACCGTTATTATCCAGAATAAAACCTATTTTTGTTTCTTAAATAAAAAGAGTGTAATAAAAAAGACTGGTAAAACAGTCTTTTTTATTTGCCTTTAATTACTATTGTAAAACCTAGACGTGAAGCCGCTACACTAGAAAATTTAATGTTGAGTTATTAAAGTTAGCTAAATTAGGGAAGATATCACTAAGTTCAGAGCTTGGTACGCCAAACCATTGAGCTAAGGTGGCAAAGTATTGTTCGTTGGCGACTTGTGGTATTAGTCTTCCTCCGCCAACATCTAATTCGCCATCGACTTGCTGAGTTAATAATTCTCCGTAAATATCACCTCCATTTACCGCTCCGCCCATAACAATTTGATTGCCGGCCCAGCCATGATCGGTTCCATCACCATTTGATGTCAAGGTGCGCCCAAACTCAGACATGGTAAAGGTAGTTACTTTGTCCTGCATATTAAGTTCTTGCAATGCACTGTCAAACTCACTTAATGCATTGGCTAATGTTTCTAACAAAATAGGGTGGTTGTCTAATTGGTAATCATGAGTGTCAAAACCACCCAATGAAACAAAAAACACTTGTCGTTGACTGCTTAATGATGATTGGATGCTAATTGTTTTTGCAATCGTTGATAGTTGCTCAGATAAATTACTGTCGCTAAATTCAGTTGTAAATTCTGGCGCGGCTTCAATGGCATCGTTCATAGTTTCGGTATTATTAATTGCGTCAGTGACACTACTCGCATAAGCCGAACTAAGAGGGTGAGTTGTTGTAGTCAATAGTCTATTAATAATGCTAGTGACATGGTTGGCGCGAGGTTCATAATCCGCTAGGGCGTTAATTCTTGTGATGCCACTTTTATTTAGTGAAAATGCTTGTGTACTTAACCCTGTTTGCCAAAGGTTTGTGCCACTTAAGGATATATTGGCTGCAAATTGATCTTGTACCTCAAGGCGCTCTAATAAACGTGCTGCCCAGCCGCTATTAAAAGATAGCTTTTCACGGCCATACATCCAAGATGCTCGTTGATCGTTATGAGAAAACAAATGCTGAGGCAAGGACACGGCTTTATTTTTATAATCCGTTAATGTAGTCGGAGCGAGTAAAGTACCGACTCCGCCCACAAAAGCCAAATTTGATGAGTCAAATACACTTTGGATTGGTGACAATGATGGATGAATGCCAACACCGCCAGTAAATATGCTAGTTGTATTAAGCTCAATAGGTGAGGTGACCGCTAAATTTTGTCTGCTTTGCTCATATAAACTACGTTGTTCACCTGATATTGGTACCAACATATTAAGAGAGTCATTGCCGCCAGCTAAATACACACACACTAGAGCTTTATAATCTCCTAACTCTACAGAGCTTACCGAGTTGGTTAACGCTTGGAGTTGAAAATTAGTTAATGCAGCTGCTGAGACACCGCCTTTTAAACATAACGACAAAAAATCTCTTCTGTTAATGCTCATTATATAATCCCTTTTGCTACAAATTAGTACTGCAAATTAAATTCAGGTGAAACCGAAATTGTGTAAAGTAAATAAGAGACTCTTTGCTGGTAGTTTTCACTATCAAAGTAGGCGTCTAAATCAAGTAACGCCTGGCGAGTATCGTCGCTCATGTAACCGGAAAAGTACAAAAGATTATATTGGTCTATTAACGCATCTATGCCATAGGACTCTAAATAGTCGATATCCGATTGAATATAAAGGTATATCCTAGTTGAACTTAACGTACTTTGACCCTCTGCAGTACTCCATATTAAGTAATAAAACAGGGTGTTCATGGTATTTACTAAGGTTCCATCGTTAGCAATTTGCAATTCTGGTGCAACTAAGTCTGCATCTCGCAGTAAAGCTGGTTGGTGATCGGGTCTAAAAAAGTTAAATACCGAGTTGGAACGCATAGGACCTTGGCCATAATTATTAGATAGGCTCCATGTTTTATAATAATCTTCTTCACTTTGTGCGTTGAAGTTGCGCCAAAATTGTACGGTTTTTAATATTGGCTCTTTTATTTTACCTTGATAGCTTAGTAAGCTGCTGTCGTTACGTGCTTCCTCGTCTAAATAAATGGCTTTGACTACCGCGGCCAAATCACCACGAATGCCATCGCCGTTATCGTTGAATACAGTAGCCACACGTTCTACATAAGATGTAGTTGGGTTTGAAGTGATTAAACGTTGAATAAGTTGTTTGCTAATAAACGGAGCTACATTGGCGTGATTAAATAAGTTATCCAACGCTATTTGCAAAGACTGATGAGGGCCATAACCTTCAGGAATAATTTCACCATTTAATAATACTTTTTCTTTCTCTGAATGGTAATCACCAAAGGCTTTCATGGGTTTTACATAGTTGTAACTTTTGCGGTTAAAGGTTTCGCTTTGTGCGAATGTCCAACCGGTGAATACACGAGCAAAACCTTCAATTTGAGTTTGGTCGTATGTCGCAATAGTATTGCCATCCTCGTCAAGCTCTGCGCTGCCATCTAAGTTAAGCTCTTCAAGGCCAATGGTAAACAATTGCATTACTTCACGGGCGTAATTTTCATCTGGGCGAATGTTTAATTCTTCGTCGGCTTTTTCGTTACCCAAGTGGCTTAAATAAGTGCCCATAATTGGGGAGAGGGTAATATCTTCTAGTAACTCTCTAAAATTGCCAAAAGCATGCTCTAACAGTAAATCATAATAAGTCACCATACCTTCAGGCTGTCCGCTTAAGCTGCTATTTGCGTCTGATACCACCATTATTTCGCTCAACGCAAAAGCAACTCGTTGACGTAATTGATCCTCACTGCGAAGGGTTGCTTTCCACCAAGCATCAATACGATTGATATATACAAAGTCGTCGTTGTCAGGATCCTTTTCTAAATAACTAATATGGTATTGAACAGGTAGAGCCATTTGTTGGTCTACCCATTGTTCAGCAGTTAATTCTTGTGTTTGACTTATTTCATCTAACGTTGGCCCCATAGTACCTTGATGTAATAGGCGTGCGGCTGAATATTCCCCCATAGGCTCTACGGTAACGCTTTCAATGTCTTTGTCTTCAGAGTCGCTACATGAGCTGAGCAATAAGATTGAAATTATTAAGATAAATTTATTACTTGAATTAAGGTGCATATAAAAACGCCATTGTATTAATTAAGTTACTTTTTCAGGATATCAGAAGTGGTTAAGATACCCACTTAAAATAAAATCTCTTGTCATTAGTGGACTGATTAGAGATTGATATTATTGTGCTAATTACACAATAGGGGTTTGCCTACCTTTATCATTAACTTAGTTTTTTTAGATTACGGAGCCTTTGTAGGCGAGGATATATAAGATTTTATTTTGTTTCTAATCGTTGTAAGCTCAGTATTGTTTTCTGGGAATAAAGCCAATAGTTGCTCAAATGACTCCCACTTTTTTTTCTTTATTACTTTTGTAAACATAGATAATTCATCATCTGATAAATTTAAGATCCGTTGTAAAAATAGTGAGGTAACCATATACGCCTAAAAAGTAGAGCTTTTATTCATACTAGAAATAAATTCATTATTTATCAACTAAGTATTTGTATTGAAATTTAAAATGGCGGTTTTATTTAAAGTTCTAAGAGGGAAGTTATAAGTTAGAAATAAAGACTATGATGTGACCTCGTAAAAGTAAAAGTAAAAGCAGGGCGAACCTTATGGTTCGCATTGCTATTTATATTCAAAGTATTGATATTAACTGTGGCAGAACGTATCTGTTATTTCTCAAGCATTCTTTTTTTCAAGCGAGCCAAATCAATTGCGCTTGAACGTACTGTGAGCTTGATATGGTCAAATTCATACTCTTCTTTAGTTACGCTCATGCTGTTGCGAATCTCACCTACAATACCTTTGGCGGTATAAGGCACAATCACTTCTTCTTCAATCATGCCTTGTTCGGCAACCTTAACAATATATTCATGCAGTTTGGCTACATCTTTTGGGTCACGGGCAGATGTTAACATGGCATCTGGAAATTCTACCATTAGCGCCGCTTGTTGCTCTGCGCTTAGTTGATCTGACTTGTTTAATATCAGTAACTTTTCACTTTCCTCAACACCAACTTCTGCGAGTACCTCATTCACAACATCAAGTTGTTTACGAAATGATGGATCTGAGGCATCAACCACGTACAACAATAACGACGCGTCGTGTGCTTCTGCTAACGTTGAGTGGAATGATGCAACCAAATCATGTGGTAGTTTTTTAATAAAACCAACCGTATCAGACACTAATATTCTTGGGTGCGTGATTGGAAATAAGGCACGTACCGTGGTATCAAGCGTAGCAAAAAGTTTGTTTTCACCTTCCACTTCACTACCGGTAATTGCACGCATCATAGACGATTTTCCGGCATTGGTATAACCAACCAAGGCAACACAAAAATGCTCAGAACGTTGTGTACGTCTGCCTTTCATTTCTTCTTGCACGCTTGCTAATTGGCGTTTTAGTTCAGCTAATTGGTCACGCACATTACGGCGATTAAGTTCCAGTGTTGTTTCACCAGCGCCTTTACCCATTTGGTGTTCTTTGTCGCCAGTAGAGGTTTCACGTAATCTTGGTGCAACATAATTAAGACGGGCAATTTCAACTTGTAACTTAGCAGTTTTGGTACGGGCGTGACGGCTAAATATTTCAATAATAACGCCGGTACGGTCAAATACTTCTACACCTAATTGGTTTTCAACATTACGCAGTTGAGAAGGGCTTAAATCACAATCAAAAACCACTATGTCTGCGCAAGCTATTGGCAAGTTATCCGACGGTATCTCAGCGAAGTCTTGATCGTAATCTAACTCTTCTTCCTCTTCAGCAGCTTCAATAATGCCTTTGTTACCGGTAAGTTGCGCTATTTCAGCAAGTTTGCCTAAACCAAGTACATTTACTCGTTTAGTGGAACTCTGATTTTGCGACTGGGTACCGACAACTTTAAACCCTAGCGTTGTCACCAAACGTGCAAGTTCAGCCAGTGACTCTTCAGCCTCTGCGCCTCTAAACTCAGGTGTACGAACGGAAATAAGTAAAGCGTTATTAAGTGATGGTTTTGCTGTTAGCTGCATAAAAGATTTTTATTCGTGCCCCGTTTATTTGAATTGTAGAAAATAAACAGCGCAAGCCTAATTGTAAATATTAATAGGTGACAAGCTTACGCTGTTATGGGGAAAGTTGTAAGTTATAAAAAGCAGTTTGGGAAAAGCATCAGGAAGTCATAAGCGGTAAGCCGCAAGTAAAAGCAAGATTAAAAGGAATAACAAGAGCAGGGCGAACCATGAGGTTCGCTCGCTAATTGATAATTTAAAATGGATATTTATTCGATGTGTACTATTTCAGCGGTGTTTATATTGAGTCGGGCAATAACCTCTGGACACATCAGAGCTACGAAGTTTTACATGTTTTGTTGAACGCCCTGTGACACGAGAGCGCCAAAGTTTAAAACTGCCTGATTTTAGACGACTGCGCATGAAGCGAATGACGTCAGATTCATTTAGACCAAATTGCTGCTCTATCGCTTCAAACGTAGTTCTATCTTCCCACGCCATTTCAATAATTCTTGACTCACTTTCTTGGGATAATCTCATTGAATACTTTTATCTGTAAATAAAATAAATATACGTTTATGCAACATTTTTAGATCAAAGAGTCATCACTTTTAAATTCAAAGTCTTTAAATAGCAGCTAGGTATAAGCTTACTCTGTGTAAATTTCATAATGCAGTACCTCCATTGTATAAGCTGCGGTGGCCATATCATTTTGTATAACCGACGTACTCAATACTCCAGAGATCCAAAAAGGGTTATAAAGAGACTCCAGTACTAAGCCTTTTGGGTAATTAACAAAAATAATTTGATTTGGCGGCGGTGGTGGCTGATGAATACAAGCTCCAAAATAGGGCACTAAAAAAAATTGGGTAACGGTTTCGTCTTCATTAAATTCTAATGGCACAATAAAACCGGGAATTTTCACAGCTTGTTTATCCATTTCTGGGATAACATTAATAGACACAAGCGCTTGTTGGTAACTGTCATCATTGGCCGCACTAATTGCATTTTGAATCTGGCTCTCCATTTGATCTTCAATAGAGCCATCTTTTATTTCAGCAATGTAATCAGGTGGGTTTAGCAAGGCATCTAAATCGTTTTTAGGAATTAAGTCTATCCACTCTATGCTTTTAAAATTGATATCTGCAGTGTGCTTAACAGGCTTTTGAATATAGTCATTGTCACGTTTTTGTAAGACGTCCTTACCAATGAATTCAGTCTTTTCTTCAACTGTTTGTGCTGTTTTATTAAGTTCTTTTTCAGAGTTACCACAACTTAATAACTGTAATGTAATAATTCCAATAAGAAAGACCGCGAATAACTGCTGCATAGTAATACCGTTAAGATGAATGTTTTTAAATGATATAACATATCATTGATAAAGAATAGATCATTGAAAGTGCAAACAGATAATTTAATTGGAATAAATAGGGCTGGAAGTGATAAATCGTAAACAAAAGCAGATGAAAATTATAAGCTGTAAGTAAAAATAAGATAAAGCGAACCAAATGGTTCGCTTTATCTTAGATATTAAAGATGGCTGTCTCTAATGCCCGATATTATCCTCGAATGATTTTTCTCTATATTGAATAGTTTAGTATTCTATAACAAGAAAGAAATCAGAGGCTCCGTTACTATTTGGATATAAATCGGTATAAGTTGTTTCTATAACAACACTGGTTCCATAATAAGGCTTAAATTGATTCAGTAAATTAGCTGGACCAATAGGAATAATTCGCCCAGAATTTTTATTGCTGTAGTCATATAAAAAAATTTGCTCACCATTTACTGATATCTTAACTTGATCATCAACATATGTATCACCTGTACCATCACTATTACTGCATAGAGTAATGGCTGTTGGAGTAGAAGGGATATTAAGATTATAATCTGTAGAACTGTAAAAAATATCATCTGGACCTGGCGTTCCAGAAGCTTTTGCTTCCCGGCTAGTTGCTAACTGTATATGTTTAGTCGTCATAATATATTTCCTATTTTAACTCATTGTTAATAATGACGAGAGTTGTTTAGAGTAATCACAAAGTTATCTCGTTTTAATTTTACAAGGGAATTATTGTTCAATAACAAGAAAAAAAGTATTACACGGTATTTCAGCTAATTTTAAGAATGAATGTTTAATCTTCTTTTTTGCAACTAAAGCAGTTGAAAGTAAGAACAAAAAAAAGCGAACCAAATGGTTCGCTTTTAGCTGATAGTAAAGATGGGGGGTTTAAAGAAAGCCGTCTAGGTGATTTCGTATGTTAATTGCGTACGTCACCTTCGTTTTTATCTAGGCTAGCTTTTTTCCTGCACGCCAAATGAGGATAAAAAACATTAAGAGATAAAGCGGTGTTTCAATAAAGGTGTCATAGGTGAGCCACTGGTCTTCGGTTAATTGACTCGCAACACTATAATTTAGGCCTGCCTTACATAAACTGATAAATGCTAAACCTAGAACAAAATATTTATGTTGAATAGGGGAGTTTAAGTACCGTTCAAAACGGGCTCCAAAGTAACCACCTTTATTAAACACTCCATCTATTATAAGAGCTGATGCACTGATTAACCCCATAAATGTGCCCTTGAGTTGCACTAAATACTCACTTTGAAAGGCAATGGAGAATAGTGCTGATATTAACAGCATTATGGTTCCGAATACGGCAAATCCACCTAGCAAGTCCACTTTAACAAAACGTTGAACAACAACCAGTGCTAATCCTAACGATAC
>JAWUWS010000009.1:0-25765 GCA_034111705.1 Psychrosphaera sp. | reverse complement strand
GCCAAATTAACCGCTAACTTAAAATAATTAAGTTAGCTAATTAACTCCGACAAACATCTTAGTGATAAGAGAGTGTCGGAAACATGGAGTATATATTATGCGTGAATTAAACGTAAATGAAGTTCAGGAAGTTAATGGTGGGATTGTAGTAACTGCAACAGTAGTTACTGTGGGAGCAGTTGTAGCAGGAATAACCGCTGTTGCTGCGATGGTCGTTGCTGCTTACCAAGTAGGGCAAATTGTAGGTGAAGCTGCACAAAGATCAAGTGAATCTAATAAATAAGGATTTAGTCATGAGAGAATTAACACATAATGAAGTGAATGAAGTTAACGGTGGTTTTGGAGTTCTTGCAGTTATAGCTGTAACAGTAGTGGTCGATATAGCACTAATTGCTTTTACAGCAGGAATGGTGTCTGGAGCTGAAGGTCAAGCTGCTGAAAGTAAGTCTTAAGTGAAGTAGTATACTAATAAGATAATATTCAATATTGTCTTATTAGTTTTTCTATAATTGAAAGCATGGATTTTTATATGAACAAATTAAATAAAGCAATGTCATCATTAAGTTACAGCATATTTATAAATATTTCCTTGTTTACTTCAATTGCCATTTCCTTAGCCTTTATAGCTTTTACACTATATTTAAAAACACAGAGTTTAATTCCCTTAATTCCCTTAATTCCCTTAATTCTTTTATTCTGTTGTTGTATAGGTGGTGGGTATTATTGCTTTAGTTTTAATAAGCTCGGTTTCAATTTATTATGCTTATTATTTATAATTATTTTTAACGTCATAATTTTTATAAGTTTATATCGCTCATTAAACTTTATTCTTTCCATTCCTTTATTTATATCTTTCTTAATTACATATGAAATATATCAAGGAAAACTTTACTTTCATTTTAATAGAGCCTTCAAATGCGAAAAATAAATCGTTGTCTAATAATTGTATTTTCTCTTTCAAATTATTCAAGTACGCTAATTATTTACATAGTTTTATTTTTATTTTTATTTTCATTTTTATTACCTTTGTTTATTTACGTAACCAGTAGATTTAATAGCAATATAAAAATAGGAATATCGAATGGGAATGACTCTTATTAATAAAGATCCACTTACTTTGAAGTGGCATAGTTAATTTGGCCACCTACTTAGAGATGTTATTATGCATCTGATCAAACATTGGGTGAATTACAATTAGTTTCAGGAGGTTGGTTCTGGATTGCTTTACCTATCTTCGTTGGTGGAGGTTATAAATGGGGAAGTGACAGAGCAAATAGAGATAATAAAAAAGATGAAAAGAAAGAGGAATAATCATTTCTTTTATTAAGCTAATAACGACACAGCTTTGCTGTGTCGTACTTTGGAGAATAATCTATGCAACAATTAGACTTGAAAGTAGGTTCTGTAGTCTTAAATTTTTGTTTAACATTCCTACTTTGCCAAACATTTTTAGGTGTCATTTACGGTTACGAAATTGAGCTGTTCAATTTACTTTTATTAATACTACTAGGACCTCTTATATATAATTATTTACGTGAAAGTAAAAAGGTATTATCAATTAAATATTTTGTATTACCGCCTATTTTAGGATTGTGCTTATGGATCGTTTCATATTTATAGCTGGAGTGCTCTTAGAAAGACTCATTAAGGTTAATTTAAAAGAAGATATTGGCTTGGAAAGGGTAAATTAATATCTCACTAATTCACTGGCGTAAGTAGTAATCTTAATCCTTTAAGTAGAAGGCTTAAAGGATTAAGAGCATGGAGGGTACAACTATCGACAACTCAATTTTAAACTTCTCATCTTTGAAATCAGTACCTTTGATCTTGCAAGCCGAAATTGCAGAATGTGGTTTGGCTTCTATGGCGATGGTGGCCAGTTTTTATGGTCATCAACTTGATATGCCAGCCATGCGCAAGCGTTTTTCTGCTAATTTAAAAGGAATGAATTTACAGCAGTTAATTGATGTGGGTGATAGTCTTGGTTTAGCCAGTCGTGCATTACAATGTCCTATTGATGACGTGCATAAATTAGCAACGCCCTGTATTTTGCATTGGGATATGAACCACTTTGTGGTGTTAACTAAAGTCTCTGGCAAAGGCGGTAAATCTACTTTTTCTATTAATGATCCCGCCGTAGGTAAACGTACTTTAAGTACAGAAGAATTCGGTAAACACTTTACTGGTATTTGTTTGGAGTTAACCCCCACCAATAAATTTGAAGTAAAACAAGAACAAGCACGAATGAAGTTTACCCAGTTGTGGAGCTCAATGTCTGGTTTATAATCTGGGCTTGTTAAGCTGGTGGCTTTATCTTTGGTATTACAGCTTTTTGCCCTTATGTCCCCGTATTATATGCAGTGGGTGGTGGATGAAGTATTAGTTAGCTTTGATGAGCCTTTGTTAACGGTCTTAGCAATAGGATTTGGTTTAATTGTTATTATTTCTACCGTAACCAATGCAGTGCGTAGTTGGCTTATTTTGCGTTTATCCAGCGTACTTAATATGCAAATGGGGGTGAATTTATTAAGGCATTTATTACGACTGCCAATGAATTATTTTGAGTCACGTCATGTGGGTGACATTGTTTCTCGCTTTGGGTCGCTTGCGCAAATTCGTGAACGGGTAACCACGGGTTTTGTTGAAACCTTAGTAGATGGAGTGATGTCTATTACGGTATTGATTATGATGGCGTTATATTCATTAAAACTCACCGCTATTGTTTTAGGGGCAATAACTTTATATACGATTGTGCGTTTAGTTTTATACCGTCCACTACATCAAGCAACAGAGGAAATGATCCAAAGCTCAGCCAAAGAGCAGTCTAGCTTTTTAGAAAATATCCGTGGTATGCAAACCATAAAACTGTTTGGTAATGAATCTCAGCGACAAGGCATTTGGCAAAACCGTTATGCGGAAGTAATAAACTCTGAAATCAGACTAGGCCGATTAAACATAAGTTTTGAGTCCTTTAACAAACTTCTTTTTGGCTTAGAGAATGTATTTGTTATCTATTTTGCTGCAGTCATGGTGATGGGAAACAGTTTAACTGTGGGTATGGTGTTGGCGTTTATTGCTTATAAACAGCAGTTAACGCAGCGGTTTGCTAATTTAATAGAACAAATTATTCAGTTTAAAATGATGCGTTTACACCTTGACCGCATTTCCGATATTGCGCTCACCAGTCAAGAGGCTAATAGAGAGGGATCTGTACAGATTAAAAATGGTACTTCCAAAGGTGCGTTAACATTAGAGAGTATCTGTTTTGCTTATAGTGATGAAGATACAGCTGTTTTAACTAATGTAAGTTTGTCTTTGAGTGCAGGAGATTCTATCGCGATAACGGGCCCATCTGGTGCGGGTAAAACAACCTTAATGAAGATCATGTTGGGGTTATTACAACCAACATCTGGCAAAGTTTTATTGGATGGTAAAGACATTACTCATCTTGGATTAAAAAATTACCGTAAACAGATAGCTGCCGTTATGCAGGACGATACATTATTAGCAGGCTCTATTGCTGACAATATTAGCTTTTTTGATCCTCAGCCTGATTTAGTAAAAATAGAGCAATGCGCTCAGTTAGCATCTATCCATGATGATATTGGTAAAATGACAATGGGATATAACTCCTTGGTGGGTGATATGGGTTCTAATCTTTCTGGCGGACAACTTCAGCGTATATTATTAGCAAGAGCGTTATATCAATCACCAAGTATTTTATATATGGACGAAGCGACAAGTCACTTAGACACAGACAATGAAGCTAAAATTAGTGAGCAAATCCAACACTTGTCCATGACCCGCATTATGATTGCACACAGGAAAGAAACGATTAATATGGCCAATAAGGTTTATCAATTATTAGATGGGCATTTAACGGATTTGGCTGCAGGTTAATAATAAGATACAGGGAAATTATAAAAAAATGGAGTCTAAACATAGTGTTTTGACTCCATTTTTGTTTTAACGTTTAGAAGTTTTTCTAAAAGCTTTATGCTTTAGAAGCAACCCATTCATTAACTAAGTCTTCTAAAATACTTAATGGTACTGCGCCGTCTTTAAGTACTACGTCGTGGAATTCAGGTAAGCTGAATTTATCACCTAATTTGGCTTTTGCTGCTTCGCGTAACTCAACAATTTTCAACATACCAATTTTATAGGCTGTTGCTTGTGAAGGCATAACTACGTGACGTTCAACCATTTTTACCGCGTCTGGTTTTGGATTTGGAGTGTTAGTTACGTAATAATCAATACCTTGTTGGCGAGTCCATTTTTTAGCATGGATACCAGTATCAACCACTAAACGACATGCTCTCCATAATTCCATAGCTAGGCGACCAAAGTCAGAATATGGGTCTGAATAAAGACCAATTTCTTTAGGGATCATTTCTGAATATAGCCCCCAGCCTTCAACGTATGCGGTATAACCACCAAATTTACGGAATTTAGGGATACCTTCTAATTCCTGTGCAATAGCAATTTGCATGTGATGACCTGGAATACCTTCGTGGTAAGCAAGTGCTTCCATTTGGTAAGTAGGCATATCACTCATGCGATATAAATTTGCGTAGTATGTACCCGGACGAGAACCGTCTGGAGCTGGTTGTTGGTAGAATGCTTTACCAGCAGACTTCTCACGGAACGCTTCAACTGCTTTCACAATCATGTCAGCTTTAGGTTTTACTATGAATAGTTCATCCAAACGTGATTTCATTGTGTCGATTAAGGCAACCGCTTCGTCTAAATAACGCTTTTTACCTTCCTCTGTTTCAGGGTAATAAAACTGTTTGTCGGTTCTCATGAATTCGAAGAAGGCTTGTAAGTCACCTTCAAACTTAACTTTTTTCATGATAGCGCGCATTTCGTCATGAATTCTAGCTACTTCATTTAAGCCAACTTTATGAATGTCATTAGCTGTCATATTTGTAGTAGTGGTGTTTTTAAGTGCGTTGTTATAAAAGGCTTCACCTTCTGGAAATTTCCATGCACCGTCACGATCATCCGCTTTAGCTTCTAAGGTTTTAAGATTTGCAATTAAACTTTCATAAGCTGGTTTCACTGACGTTACTAATGCTTTTTTTGCATCATTTAGTAATTGATCTTTTTTCGCTTGATCTAACTCTAAGCTAGCAAGTTTACGTTTGAAGTCTTCTAGTAATGTGCTGTCACCATCATCATTAAATGGTGCACCATTTAACAAGTTTTCACTGTCTGAAATAACATAAGGGTAAACAAACTTAGGCGCTAGAATACCTAGCTCAGCACGTTTATTTAGACCATTTTCTAATTCAGCTAATAATGTTTTAACACCATTTAAACGACTGATATATGCGTTAGCATCGGACTCTGAGCTGATAGAGTGCTGATTGATAAGTAAAGATGGCACCATAGAATGTAACCCAAACATTTGGTTTACAGGGTAATTATGGTTACGCCATTTGTAATCAGCTATTTCATTTTCTAATTGCTGTTCAAGCAATTTATAACTTAATGCGGTTTGTTGATCTAATTTAGATGAGTCTATTGTTTGTAATTTCGTTAAATTAGCTTTAGCAAACTCATGATCTTTTAGTTCACGAGCTTCAGAGATATCGTCCCATTTGTCGTAATCTTGTTTAATAGCCATGTATGTTTGATAAATAGGAGAACGCATAACGCTTTCCATAAACATGTCGTCAAACATTTGGTTGGCTTTTTCTGATTCACTTTTAATTGATTCAGCAGAAGCTGTTACCGTTTGAGTTTCAGCTTTTTCACTGCTACATGCACTTAGCCCTAATGATAGGGCAATAGAAAGCGCTGCTATTTTAAGTTTCATATCTGTTCCTTTTTATAACTTTTATGAATGAGGTTCATCTTCAAACCTTTAAACTTGTGCCGAGCGTAACACGAACGACCATAGTGATGAGATTACAGTATGTCGATATAAGATGAAATGGATAAAAAGCAAGATGAATTAATAAGTTGTAAACGTTTATGTCGCCTATTTTTACTCTTGTGCAGTACTTTTTGGGTGAATTTTGTTAACGCATTGCCTGTATTTTCCTCATTTGTTTAATACCTTGTCAGCACATAAGTTGTAAGTGTGTATATCACTTAGGGATTTTGTGAGTTGACTTGATTAAGCAATCTATTTTTGTATTGCCAGTCAGTGTATTTTTATTTGTTGAATAAGGAGAGCTATGAATTATATAAGCGTAATAGAACGATATCAGGATTATAAAAGTCCTATCCATGAGCTCATGTCTTCTATCATTGCTGGAACATTCGATAAAGCATTTTTTACAGACGAAAATAGTTTAGTCTCGTCAATGAAATGGCTTAAGCAAAATTATCCTTTTGTTGATCTTATGTTTACTTTAGACGCACAAGGCGTGCAACTTAGTCCCAACATATCTGATAAATCAATAAGTCATAAAGAGTTTACGCTAGGAAAAGGTATCGATCGCTCTTATCGGCCTTATTACGTACAAGCTCATGAAAGTGAAAATGAGACCGTTGTAGTTACAGAACCTTACTTATCAACATCTAGCCACAAATTATGTATTTCTGTTGCACTTAAACATGAGAATGCAAATGGTGATGTGGTGGGGATATTAGTACTTGATATTGACCTTGCTCACGCCATTGAATTTTTAATGGGAGACAATAAACGTAAGCGTTTTCAACCATTTTTTATCAGTGTTTATTCTTGTATTGTCATTGGCCTTTTCTTCATTGTGGGCATCCTTTTATATTCCGCTGGAAATGAGATTGTGAGTTTATTATTAGACCCCAGCATAGAAGGATTACAGTCCAAACCTTTTGGTATTATTATTTTTTTAACCTTAGCGCTAGCAATCTTCGACTTAGGTAAAACCACCATGGAAGAAGAAGTCTTAATGCAAAAAGACATCTTTAGGCACAGCTCTACACGCCGAACTATTACCCGCTTTATGGCGACTATTTTGATAGCTATATCAATAGAGGCTTTGTTGTTAATGTTTAAGTCTGTTTTAGGCTCACCAGAGTATTTAGTTAATGCGGTGGCTATGATGGCTGCATCGGCAGGTTTATTAATTGGTTTGGGGATTTATGTTTATTTGGGGGCAAAGGCAGAAGTATTGTTAAAAGGCAATATGCTACACAAGCAGGGATGATGTTTATTGTTAGTAGAAAAACTCTTGATCAGTAAAGTTTTTAATAAGGAAAATGTTCAACCAATGCAACTAAAAAAACACGCTAAACCTTATTACTAAGGCTCAGCGTGTTTTTGTTTACGACTCACAATTAGAAACTATAAGATACGCTAACGCTGCCATTTACTGGCGCGCCGTAGTAACCTACATCCTCTAAAGCTGTAATGTATTTTTCATCAGTCACATTGTCTATATTAGCTTGTAAAGTAAGCTGTTCAGATAACTCCCAACGAGCAAATGCGTTTACTAGCATATACGCATCTTGTGTTACGCCATTAATTGCATTTTTAGTTTCTGATTGCCATTTACCAGCAAAACCAACATTAATTTCTGGTAAGCTTGGTAGTGTATAACCTAATGAAAAGTTAACAACATCAGTTGCAACCCATGGGTTGGTACTTTCTCCAGCTTCATCTTCTATGTCTAATAATGTATAGGCGAACAATACGTTTAAGTTGTCAGTAATGTTACCACTGACTTCCATTTCAAAGCCGCTTGAGTTTATATTTGTCCCTTCATAATAATATTGTAGATCTGCATTTAATCCCGCATAAGCCGCTATGTTTTGTTGTTCAGCTTTAAATACAGCAAAAGTGGCAAGTAAGCTATCGTCAAACCACTGTGTTTTTACGCCAACTTCATAGTTGACGCCTTTACTTGGGTCTAAAAACTCACCGTAATAGTCATATTGTTCTTGTGGTTGATATATATCTGAATAACCAGCATAAATATTAACGTCATCAGTTATAGCGTAGGTTGCAGCTATATAAGGGCTTACTTCGCTTTCATCGTTATCTATTGTAACGCCTGAACTTACACCATTTCGTTTATAGTTAATTGCGTTAAAACCTGCAACTACGAACAACTCATCAGTTATATTTAACTTAGTAGAGGCAAAGCCACGTGTAAGAGTAACGTCTATATCTGCATATTTAGTTCGCTCACCCCAAATTGGCTCAGGAATTACGTTTGAAGCATATGGAAATGCAGGAGTGAAGCCATAAGCTGGCGTCGTTGCATAATCGTAACCGTTAGTAAAAGAAAGACTTTCGCTACTAGCGTTGCTAACACCCATTGTCAATTCATGAGTTTTACCTAAAAGGTCAAATTCGCCGCTTGCCGTTAAATCAAATAAGTGAGCTGTGAATTCTCCGTCGTATCGACCCGGCCAACTAACTAGCCCTAGGTTCGTTGTGCTATCGAATACTCCATACGCGTCATAAACATAAAGTAACTTACCTTGATTCTCTGAATCACGGAAGTTGTATGTTGTTTTAATTTCCCAGTCATTATCTAATGCATAAACATATTCAATAAACGCTTGAGTGTTTGTTGTATCCCACGAGGTCCAATCTTGAGCTGGGTTTGTGCTAACATCCCATTCAGCTTGTGTGCCGTCGGCATAATTAAGAACTAACCCCCCCCACATATTACCATCGGTATTGGCATCTTGGTGTGAAGCACCAAATGTTAATGTTGAGTTGTCCGTTAACTGGCCATCAATAACCGCTGAGATATAAGTGCGGTCATTTTCTAAAGCATTAAGGTATGACTCAGAATCTTCTACTACGGCTACAACACGTGCCGCCCAGCTGCCACTTTCTGTTAACAACATAGAGTAGTCGGCTTGTAAGCGTTTTTCATTGTAAGAACCAAGCGTTACACCTATTTCGCCTTCGTTTTTGTTGGTTGGACGTTTACGTACATAATTGATAGTGCCAGATGAATTACCAACCCCCGTTAACTGACCATTGGCACCACGGATAACTTCAATTTCTTCGTAGCCGTAACTCTCCATTGCACCTGTTACCAGGCCCCAACTGTTAGGCATACCAACACCATCAATTTGCGTGCTTTTAATATCAAAACCACGTGAAGTATAACTAGTACGGTTTGTTTCACCTTGTACTACGGTAATACCCGTTGCAAGTTTTAGCGCGTCATTAATGCTGTTTGCTGCAAAGTTCTCTAGTAACTCAGATGTCACCATACTAATAGATTGTGGCGTTTCACTGATCTCCATTGTTAAGCCCGTTGCACCTTTACTGTCTCGGTCAGTACGCTTGCCAACAATTAATATTTGCTCAACGTCTTGTTCTACTTTTGTAGTGTTATTTTCAACTTCTTCTGCATGAGCTTGAAAGCCCATTGCTAAAACTAGGGTTGTAAGTGCAAAGTTATGATTTTTTTTCATGTTTACGTTTACCTTTATCAAGATCTTTATCTTGAATATTTGAGTCATGTCAGAAATTTTTCAGGAGTATATTTAAAAGCAGAATGAATGTAAATGATAATTATTCTCATTACCAATTGGTAAAGTAAATAGGAATGATTTTTATTTAGAATTACCTTGATAGGTTGCTATATAGCGAGATATGATTGCTAGCTAAGCATTTTTAATATATTTAGATTGGGTAATTCATGGCGAAGGTAAGTAATCGGTTTTGGTTTCAACTGCATGGTTGGTTCTCGTTACCTGTATGGTTAGTATTTTGTTTTGTTTGTTTAACAGGCACTATTGCGGTTGTTAGTCATGAGTTAACTTGGCTCACTAATCCAGCATCACGTGCTGTGAATCCAGATGATTTACCTGAAAAAAGCATGCCTGAGCTTATTTCTATTGTAGAAAACGCTTACCCTACGGCCAAAGTTAGTACCGCGATGAATTTTGAAGATTATTTGGTTAACGCGGTTATTTTCACAGACTCTGATAAGCCTTTTGCTATTGCTTATGTAAATCAATACACAGGTGAGATACAGCAAATTAACCAAGGTATGACGTTCATCAACTTTATGCGCTCTTTACATGGTTGGTTACTCTTTCCTTGGGAGAGTAACTACAGTATTGGTTATTATTTAGTTAACTTAATGGCGTTTGTCATGTTGGGAGCGTTAGTAACTGGGTTACTTATTTATAAAAAATTCTGGCAAGCCTTTACCCAACCTAAAATTCGTATTCACCAAGGTAAAAAAACAGTGTTAGCCGACATGCACAGACTTGCAGGAGTTTGGTCTATTTGGTTTTTAATGGTTATGAGTGTCACAGGTTTATGGTATTTGGTTCAGGCTATTTTATGGCATGCAGATTATACAATAGAAGAACATCCACCTTTAGCTGCAATAGCAGAGCTTCCTGCTAGTTTTAGTGAAATGAAAACTGAACTAGCTACCGATTCAATATCGCCAGCACCTCCAGTTTCGTTAGCGAATGCATTAGAGATCACCAAACAGAAATTTCCAGACTTTAAAAGCTCCTATATTATGCCAATTGAGCATAATCGTGACACATACAAGTTGTATGGTGCAGGCGATTTTATTTTCTATGACCAATATGCTTATGGAGTAACGGTTAATCAATGGACTGGCGCTATTGAAAGTGTGCGTGAACCAGATCAAATGACCACATTACAAACCTTGTCACATATTGCAAACCCACTTCATTACGGAACGATTGGCGGTATTTGGACCAAAATAATTTGGTTTTTGTTTGGCGTGTTATTAACTGGGATGTCAATTACTGGCTTTATGATGTGGGGTGGTAGAACCGTTAGAGCAGCTAGAAGTAGTGATGTTGAATTAAATGAACAGGAGGCAGTATAATGGCTCGTTCTAAAAATGGTTTTTTCTCTCGTAATAAATATAAATTGAATGGGCTTGTTTTAATCTTGCCTATTATTTTTCTTTATCAGTCACTGAATCCTGTTTTTCCTGATGTTTGGCAGAAACAAACAATAGTCTCATATGAAATAGCCCCTATGCCGTATAATTTAAAACAACCATATTTACATGGCGGTCATTATACTAAAGACTTTTTCTTAATATTTAGCAAAGGTAAGGTTGCAGATATTCGCCAGGCCTATTTAAATATTGGTGAGCAAGCATTGCCATTAGCTGAACTGCAAAAGCATGATGAAGGTATTTTGCATGGCAGCCAACACGGGCAAGAAGTTCATGGAATTGCGCCTGAGACGTTAAAGCCAGAGCATAAAGTTTGGCTAACCATTGAAACGTGGAAAGGGGAAACCTTTATTACTAGCTGGGAATTAGTTAAAGAGCTATTACCTAACTAGGTCAATGTTTTCTAGTTTTGAGCATAAAAAAGCTAAGAGTTACCTCTTAGCTTTTTTAGTTGTTATTTACACATACGTAAATTAACTAACCAGTATTACGCATTCCTGTCGCAATTCCCGTCATACTTACCATAAGTAACTGTTCACATACTGGATGTTCAGGTTGTTTGCGTAAACGCTTTAATGCTTCTATTTGCATTAAGTGTAAAGGCAATAAATACGGACGGCGTAAGTTAAATGACGTTAAGTTCCATTGATCACTTTCCATCGACTCGGTTTGCCCAAGTAAGCCCAACATGAATGTTTTATCTTTCGTCAATTGAGCGCGTAACGCGTCCCCCATAGGCTGTAATTGAGGCTCTACTAAGCTTTCATCATATAATTTAGAAATGTTAGTGTCTGATTTTAAATACACCATTTCTGTCAGTGAAATACGTGCTTTAAAATACGGCCAATTAGTTAACATATCTTTGATGACTTCACTTTGAGTTTCATTAAATTCAGAGATAGCTTGTCCTGACCCTAACCAGCTTGGTACAACTAAACGGTTTTGACTCCAAGAAAATATCCACGGGATGGCACGAAGTGATTCAATACCACCGTCAGACTTACGCTTACTAGGGCGCGAGCCTAGCGGCAAAGAAGATAACTCTTGCTCTGGCGTCGCTTGGCGGAAGTACTTAACAAAGTCTTCTTGTTCACAAACATAATCACGGTAAACCTCACAACTACGTTCTGCCATGCCTTCCATTATTTTACGCCATGAATCTTTCGGTGCTGGTTGTGGTTTAACTAGACTAGCTAAAATAGCACTGGCGTATAAGTGTAAACTACGTACCGCAAGGTTTGGTAAACCAAATTTGAAGCGGATTGTCTCGCCTTGTTCCGTTACTCGTAATCCACCTTCTAATGTTCCAGGAGGTTGTGATGCGATTGCAGCATGTGCAGGACCGCCTCCGCGACCAATTGTGCCACCACGTCCATGAAACAGTTTCAATGTGATCTTATGACCTTTAGCTACGGCAACTAATGCTTCTTGCGCTTGATATTGCGCCCAAGCTGCCGCTAACACGCCAGCGTCTTTTGCCGAGTCGCTATAACCTATCATCACATGCTGCGCGCCGTGAGTTCGTTTGGTGTAGTCAGCGTTACTTAATAATAAGTCCATGACTATTGATGCGTTGTTTAAATCGTCTAATGTTTCAAACAAAGGCGCAATTGGCATATCCCAAGTTAAGCCTGTTGCTTTCATTAGTAGATTTACTGTAAGCACATCGCTTTGTTGGCTTGCCATAGAAATAATGTAAATACCTAATACTTCTTTTGGTTGTTGTGCAATGAAGCTAAAAGTGTCGAGGACTTCTTGAGTTTGAGCACTCCATTTTACATTTGGTAATAATGGTCTTGGGTTATTTATTTCTTGTTGTAAAAATGCACAGCGTTTGGATTCATCCCAAGATAAGTAATCACCTAAACCAAGGCTTTCTACAATATCTGCAACAGCTTGGTCATGGAACTCACTATGTTGGCGAACATCAAGTTTGACCAATGAGATGCCAAAGCAGTGTACTTTACGAATAACATCTAACAAGATTGAATTAGCTGCTTTGTGCAAGCCCACTTGCAGTAAACTTTCTCTACAAGCATTTAATGGTTCTAATAGCTCTGCTGGGGTAGCGATAACACCATCAATTGTATCTTCTTTTAATAGCGCAATGCTGTCCTCTAACTTATTAATTGCTTGTTTTAGTAAGTTTCTATAAGGACCAATGCTATTTGTGTCTGCTGCAATTAACGTGTCGTTCGCTTTATGCATAGACAGCTCTAGATATAAATTTTGGAAGTCTAGTAAATATAATTCAGCGGCTAACAACCGAGATTTTATAATAGCTTGTTTGCTTAACTCAGCTGTTACAAACGGATTACCATCGCGATCTCCAGCCATCCAACTTGCCATCGTTATTGGTGTTGCATTAACTGGTAATGCTTGACCAGATACCTGTTGGCATAATTCGTCAAGTTCACGAACAAACTTAGGAACGGCAAACCATAAGCTGTCACGAATAGCGTTCAAACCCCAGCGTGATTCATCCAGTGGCGTAGGGCGTTGAGGACGTATTTCATTGGTATTCCAAGCTTGTTCAACCAACTCTTCAATACGACCGTTTAATTCTGGGCCTGTTTGTTCTAACTGCTCTGCAATTTCATGGTATTTATGAATGAAAGTACGGCGATTCACTTCCGTAGGATGCGCAGTTAAAACCAGCTCAATATGCAGTTTATTAATAGCTGCAAAAAAATCATCAGGTTGGCAATCCGTTAACTCTTCTTGTAAAGACTCTAATGGATGCGGCAGGTCTAATTCAGCTAAGCCTTGTTCGCTTGTTGTATGTTGTTGCTCTGCGATATTTGCTAGGTTTAAAAATTGGCTAAATGCGCGAGCGTAAATCAATAAGTCTTGTTCGTCACAAGACTTAAACAAGGTTTTTAATTCTTCAATAGCATAAGTTTCGTGAGCTATCCCGTCTTTTGCTAATAACCGGACGCGTTCAATGTTATCTAACCAACGTTGATCTTTGTCATTGGCAATCGCTTTGCCTAGAACGGAACCAAGTGATCTAATATTTTGTGAGATTGTTTCTAACATAATTCGGCTCTCATAATATTTAAATACGTAAGGAGTAACTTCATCCTAGAATTAGTTTTAAATAGAGTCTAATATATATAATTAATTTTATTCATAGATAAAAATCTATAACTGGTGGTTGTTATCGTATTAACTAATCAACAATCAAACCGACAGCCAACCATTAGGCAATTACAATTGGTACAAGCGTTAGCTCGTTATCATAGCTTGTCTGTGGTTGCTGAAAAGCTACATATATCGCAACCTTCTGTTTCTATTCAATTAAAAAACTTAAGTGAATTAATTGGCTTACCTGTTTATCAAATGTTAGGGCGCAAGCTTGAGTTAACCGATGCTGGTAAAGCTGTGCTTAACAGTGCAAATCAAATTTTCCAAACCTTAGGTAATTTAAAAACGGATATTGATAACTTACAAGGTGTTGTAACGGGCACATTGTCCATTTCTGTTGTGACCACTGCGCAATATTTCTTACCTGTGTTATTAGCGGCGTTTGCTAAACATTATCCACAAGTAGACGTGAAGTTAGAGATAGGTAACCGTAATAAAGTTTATGCGAGGTTAGCGGATAAATTAGATGATTTTTATTTGTTCAGTCAAATACCTCAAAATGTTGAAGTGATAGAAACACCATTTTTAGATAATGAGTTAGTGGTTGTGGCACCAGAGAGACACGAATTAACCCTAACGCCAAATATTACGCTGGCAAGATTAAGTCATTATCCGTTTATTTTGCGCGAGGAAGGTTCTGGTACACGTGAAACAACCATTGAATTGTTTAAACAACATGGCTTTGAATTGCGCGAAAAAATGACTATAGCTAGTGGTGAAGCAATAAAACAATCAGTGGCTGCTGGGTTAGGTTTGTCGGTGGTGAGCCGTCACAGTTTAGATTTTGGGATAATTCCCGGATTAAAAATACTTAAAGTTGAGCACTTTCCTATAAAAAGCAAATGGCGTTTAGTACAAAATGTATCGCGTAAACCAACTATTTTAGCTCAGGCATTTCAACAGTTTATGCTAGATAATGGCGTGCATATTTTGGCGTCAGCAGTAAATAGTCATCACGATTAGCGATAATTGTTAGTGGGATAAATACAATTAACATCAGTTCTTTTTTAAATATTTATCCATGCTTGCACGGTAAGCTTGCCTAAGTGGGTCAGTGGATAATGGGCAATTTGTGCTTAACCAAACAGAATCCCCAAACTGATCTCTTTTAATTGCGTAACACGCATCTCCTGATTTAATGAGTTGACTACCATCTGCTGAGGTTCCTAAATCTTTCATAGTGCTAATTTCTGGCGTAAAAGTGCCATCGTACTTCTTGGCTTTTTGATTCTGTTGAAAGTCTTGAAAATTACTTTTCTCATTAGTTAATTGATGTTGTTGCCAACTAGTTGGAGGCACAGGTTGCTGCTGATTTAAGTAGTTACGGGCTGCTGATATACCAGAAAAACGTTTTGTCGCAGAAGTGGTGGATTTAGGAGCGGGTGTTAAGTTTTTAACTTGAGCTTCAGGTATACCTGTTTTAGATTTTTCTTTTATAAGTTCTTTTGTGACAATATTTTTTTGTGCAGGCTTTTCTTTAATAACTGACTTTTCTTGGACTGTAGGCGATGTTTTTTTACTTTTAACCTTAGTTACCGTTTTGTCTGTTTTTGTTTTAACAACTTTGGGTTGAACTATTTCCGTTTTTGTAACTTTAGGCTGAATAATTTTCTTAGGTTTCGCAACGACTAAATAAGATTTAATCGCCGTCATTGGTTTTTGTATTGGTTTTCTTGGTTCTATGGTATTTAGTGCAAGGATGACTACAATAATTACATGAATAAAAATAGAAAATACTAAAGGCGTAAGCCAAGTCTTTGGTACATTGTTAGAGATCCATCTGCTCATGCGTATATTCTATTTAACTATCCGTGTCAGGTTAAACAATATTGAATTCAAATAGTTCAACACAATCTAGCGCTTTAGGATATCCATCCTAATTTTTAGTATTGTTTTTTGGGGATTAACGCTTTTACGAAGCTTAAATGATGATAGCTTGGGCTGACTTTTCCAATTGCTGCTAATACCCATATTGCTGCAGAAGTTACACCTACGACAGCACCATCTTTTGCCAACATTACGCCAGCGCCCAAAAAGCGAACACCAGTGATCACTTGTCCTTTCGTAATTGATTTATGAATCTTTATTCGAGTTTATATGAATCTATTCAATATAAGGGAATAAGTTAAGCTGTTAATTGAAAATTGGGGTGTGTTAATAAATTCAGTTAATTATGAAAAAATAATAAGACAAGAAGAGCGCTTTAGCTTTGACCTACAGCGCCCTATTATTATGTGAGCTTTTATGGCATTTAGTTTGATAAATGCGCGAGCGTTTACTGATTAAATTTGTGGGAATAAGTCCCTACCATTCATCGTAGTAGTTAACCTCTTTATTCATACGTCGCGTTTCTTTTAAATCTTCAATGCGCTTTTGTGTTTCATAACGCTTTCGGCGATCGCCTTTGTCTGATTTATCAGACACATCATCAACTTCATTAATTTCATAGATGTCGTCAAAATAATCCATAAAAAACCTCAATAAATTAATAAATAGGGCCTGTTGAACCTTCGAGTATGAATTTTGTTCAATTCAAGTCGTTTTGATCACGGCACTGATTTACAGGCCTAGTGGGCTAAGTCAAGAATCAGTAACAAAGAGCAAGACGGCTTGATTGAATCCTTCGGACAGCGTTTGTTTGGCATTAACTCTGATTCATAACGTGATTTATGTCGAATAGCTACATCTCACACATTCTGAATTGTCTAAATACCAAACAACTCGCTGCAAAAAACAAACTCGAAGGATCAACGGGCCCTAAAGTTCTAGATAATACTCACTGGACTCAAAGTTATTTTGTGGACGTCCCATGCCATATACATTCTCGTACTTTCTTGGTGCCGCCAGCGAAATGTATTTCATCCATGTTTTTTCAACCAAGGACTGCGCTATTTCTCTTCCAGTGCAGACATCAGCAAATCTTACTTCTTCTGTATTTTCAGGCATCAAGGCGCCATTTGATAGCAGCTGTAAAGAATAGCCATAATCATTTAATAAATTGGATTCCAATACTGTAAATTCACCACTACGGCTAAAGCCTCTAGGGAAATTAACATCATCAAAAAACGATTTAGAACCTTTTCTAATTTTTGTGTTCATTTTAATACCCTCAATAATTTTGTTAAAAATAGTCTTAGTTTGCGTATTTTAAAAACAAATAATTTTTATCGAAGTTAAAAAAATGTTTGTTAATTAGATTTTTTTATTTATGCTCCACCTATGGACGTAAAAGTATTCAAAACCTTCCTAGAGGTTGCAAACACTAGGCACTTCGGCAAAGCCGCAGAAACACTCTATATTACTCAAGCGGCCGTTAGTGCCAGAATTAAGCAGTTGGAGGAGTTTGTTGACGCGCCACTATTTGAACGTATTAGAAATAATATTTGTTTAACGCCTGCTGGTGAGCGTTTAATTCCGTATGCAACTACTATGGTTAGGGCGATGCAGCAGGTTAAGACGGATATCTCTTTAGCCGATTCTCAGCTTATTCAATTATCTATTGGCGCAACACCTAATGTGTGGGATGCGTATTTTCAGAATTATTTAACGGTTGTCACCAAAGGATTTCCAGAATTAGCCTTTAAAACTGAAATGTTAGGTATTAGGCAATTACATTCATCAATATTAGATAACACCTTAAACTTGGCCTTAACTTTTGATCCTTTTCTATCAAATGAGGTGATTAGTGAGCAAATTGCCAACGTTGCGTTAGTGATGGTCTCAACCAAAGGAAACATAAAAGCAGAAGAAGCTATGGCTGAAAATTATGTTTATGTTGATTGGGGAACTCAATTTGCGTCAGAACACGATGCCAAATATGGCAGAAGCTACATACCTAAGTTAATAACCTCTACTGGACGCATCGCTCTTGATTTCATCTTGTCAGAAGGCGGAACTGCTTATTTACCAAGTGCACTGGCTGAGCCATTTATTGAAAGTGGCGAATTGTTTAAGGTTAAAGGTAAACATTCTTTAACTCGGTCTATTTATGCGGTGTATCAAAAACACAATAGACTTGCTGAGGTTATAGAAAATGTGGTGACTGTGATTGATCAATCTTCTCCTAAACTCTCCGCTGTAATTGATATGGCGTCCAACAACGACTAAAAAATATTGTCAATTCGATAAAAAAAATTAGTTTTCCAAATAACGAGAATAGCTTTAATTTAACCTCAGTTTATTTGGAGAACGAAATGATGAGAAAGACAATTGTATTGGCGTTGCTATTTAGCAATTTAGTATTTAGTGGATTAGTTTTTGGTGACGAAGCCACCGAGCAGGCGGATCCTGAGTTTGTTAGAGACATTTATGAATACTGTCTAACTGTTCAAGATCCTGAAAAAATAGATAAGAAATCGTTGT
Organism: Psychrosphaera sp.; assembly: GCA_034111705.1. Classification (GTDB taxonomy): domain Bacteria; phylum Pseudomonadota; class Gammaproteobacteria; order Enterobacterales; family Alteromonadaceae; genus Psychrosphaera. Next base: position 7,397 of record JAWUWS010000009.1, on the reverse strand, counting down.
TAGCCTGTGTAAACAGTGAAATGGATTACTACGAATACACTAAATTTACTAGCGTAGAGAAAATAATAGAATATATCGCATCTGTTATTGATGACGAGTAATATTTTTTATTAAAAAGACGGTTTACAGATTAAGTAATAAACTTAATTAGTGGAATTTAACTAAAGCCAATAACCTTTGTTATTGGTTTTTTTATTTATAGCAAAAATGAATTAAAACTAATAGCTAGTGTCAGTTAATGTTAATGACACAATGTTAATGACACAAAGTTAAAATTAATTTGGTATTGTTTTAAATATACATATTGATAAGCGTTCTAATCAGGTATTAATCTATGAAATTTATTAAATCAGTTGTTTTTGTTATCACGGTAACTATTTCGTTAACCGGTAACGTATTTGCTCAATCGATAGAAAAAGTCGCTGAGCAGTTATTTAGTAAAGTAGAAGTCGAGCTTACTGCATTAAAGCAAAAAAATAATTTAACCGTTGAAGCTATAAAAGAATTAGTTGTAACTGAGCTGTTGGTTAATATCGATGAAAAGTTTTTTGCTTATAAAATTTTAGGGAAGTATTTAGTAAAATTATCGCCAGAACAAAAAGTGGAATTTATCCAAGTTTTAAGAGAAGGGCTAGTACTTAATTACGCAAATAGTTTAGTCAACTATAATAATGAAAAGATCGTTGTTGTTTCAGCAACTATGTCCAATTCTAATAAAATTGCTAATGTGTCAATGAAGTTAGTAGGTAAAACTAAAAACACTCAATTGACCACTAAATGGCGTTTTTCTGACGAACAAGGCAAATGGTTAATGTACGATTTTGTGATTGAGGGCATTAGTTTGTTGCAATCAAAGCAACAAGAACTTGCCAAGGTACTTGCCACGTCAGGGCCAGAAGCCGCACTGGAATTATTAAAAAACAAAAATAACGAATAGGTAACCTCTTGATAACTTTTATGCAAAGTCAGTTAGTCATTACTTTAATATTAATAGTCAGTTCTTGGGCTTTAAAATATTTTGTATTTCAATTAATAAAGAAGCGAGCAATAGAGAAAGGGGACGATAAACGTCATTTAATTAACCACTTAAAGAACTTGGTTAATCTTTTAGTGGTTGTTTTATTGTTTGCTATTTGGCATCAAGAAATCCAAGGGTTTGCCTTTTCTATTGCTGCTTTTGTGGTTGCTATTATTTTAGTAACCCGAGAAATAATCCAATGCTTTATAGGCTTTGTTTATATTTCTAGCTCCCGGCCATTTAGGATTGGTGATTGGATTGAGGTTGGTGGTCATGCAGGGGAAGTTACCGCAACAGATATGGCAAAAACAACTTTATTGGAAGTTGATTTAACAACCTATAGCTACACAGGCAAAAGCGTATTTATTCCTAATTTACAATTGATTACTTTGCCTATTACCAATTTGAATTACATGAAACGATATGTAAATCATTCGTTTATTTATATACGAGAAAGCTTAACGATAAACCCGTTTACAATAAAAGCGGCTTTGCTAAAACAAGCGAATAAACACTGTGTTGAATTTAAAGATGTAGCACAACGTTATAATTCAATGATTGAAAATCGGTTAGATATAAAAATATCTGGGCCTGAGCCTAGTATATCTTTTGAATCAACAGAGTTAGGCAAAACCAAAGTCGTTTTTAGTATTTTTTGCCCAACAGAGCAGGCTCAAGACATCGAACAAAAAATGTTAGAGCAGTGTATTAAATTATTCTTAGCAGAAGAAAAAAAGCAGTTAGAATAAATGAGCACTTAGCTCACTAATTAAAAGCCTAGCAGCTGAATATTTTCTAAGGTAGCAAAATGGAAACTCAAGCAACACCTTCACTCGACTTTGTTAGTATTTTAGCTGAAGACATTATTGAACTGCCTACTGAAGTGGAAAATTACACACCGAGTAAATGGGCGTTAGTGTTAGAAGGGTTAACTAATACTCAACGTTTAAAATTATGGCCGCTTATAGATCCATCTTTAGAAAGCGCTATTTTGTATGAAATGCGTGAAGACGCACGCCAACAGTTACTTTCAGTATTAACATCTAAAGAATTGGAAAGCGCTGTTAAGTCAGGCTCTAACAGTGAAGTTGTTGAGATTTTAACAGCACTTCCACAAAGATTAGTTGCCAAGTTAATCAATAAACTGTCTCCGCAATCGCAGTCTAATGTGGAATCATCATTTAGTTATGATGAAGAAGAAGTAGGGCGCTACGCTAATTCAGATGTATATACCGTCAGTTATAACACTTCTATAGTTGATGTATTAAATGAGATACGCCAAACCAATTTAACTGAGTATTCAGGTAATTACATTGTGGTGGATGATAATTCTCATTATGTTGGTGAAGTGTCGATTAATGATTTACTAAATGCTAAAGATAAAACATTAGTACAAGCAATAGCTGTGCAAAGCGACATTGTTATTTTAGATACACAGTCGTTAATGGATGCGTCAAATATCATAAAAAACAGTAAACGCCCAACATTACCCGTGTTAAGTGAAGCTGGTAAATTGATTGGGCAATTCTCAATGACAGATGCATTATCTATTTTCCAGCATCATTATGAAGCGCAAGTAGCTCATATGGGTAAAGTGAGTGACGAAGATTTATTTGCTCCTATATTTACTAGTGCCAGACGACGTGCGTTATGGTTAGGCATTAACTTGCTCACCGCATTTTTAGCGTCAGCGGTTATTGGTATTTTTGACAAAGTATTAATAGAAGTTGTGGCATTAGCTGTATTAATGCCAATTGTCGCAAGTATGGGCGGCATCACTGGCAGCCAAACCTTAACACTGACCATTCGCGGACTTGCAACCGGACAATTGAATACAGCCAATTACCGAGCTTTAAGAGATAAAGAACTCAGTGTTGCAGCAGTAAATGCGTTTGTTTGGGCAATGTTAGTGGCTGCTATGACGATATTTTGGTTTGATAATTATTTGTTATCGGTGATCTTAAGTCTAGCTATGGTGATCAATATGTTAGTTGCCTCATTATCGGGCATTGTTATCCCAATGGTGTTGAATAAACATGGTATAGATCCAGCGTTAGCTGGTTCGGTAATTTTAACCACAGTGACAGACGTTGTTGGCTTTTTTGTATTTTTAGGTGGTGCAACAATTGTATTTTTGTATTAAGGGTTTGTTTCTATCTTAAAGTAAGTTTGACTGAGAGCAAGGACGTTTTATTTAACCGTTCAATCCTATTACATCACTTGAGTTCAATGAATTCGCAGGTAACTTCGCACGTTTTCATTGAACAGCATTTTACAATTTAAGACTGAAAATAGGATTTTAATTGAAATAAGGTTTAAATGTATATAAAACAAGCGTATTAACAACAATAATACTGGCCTTGTTTGATTTTTTCTCTAGAATTTACGGCTGTTTAAATTCCCCTGTATTTTCATTTAAAGAGAAACCCCATGTCGGCATCACAACTAAATAAACCAAAATCACTAAAACACACTAGTCTTGAAGATATACAAGCTATGGTCATCGGCACTTTAATTATTGCGTTAGGTGTTAATCTTTTTATACATACAGGTTTGTTAACTGGCGGCACTGCTGGGTTAGCGTTTTTAATGCAATATACGACAACATTGACATTTGGTCAGGCTTTCTTCTTGATCAATATCCCGTTTTATTTATTAGCTATTATTCACTTTGGTTGGGAGTACACATTAAAAACCTTCTTTGCTGTATTCTGCCTTTCTGCTTTTACCGATTTAACCTCAGCTTTGATCACATTTAAAACGGTAAATGTTATTTACGCCAGTATTGCTGGTGGCTTTTTAATGGGAGTTGGTTTTATCATGTTGTTTCGTCATAACGCAAGTTTAGGTGGAGTGAATATTCTTGCCCGATACATATCTGAAAAGTACGGAGTATCTATGGGGAAATTTCAAATGGTGGTTGATTGTTGCATTGTACTAGCAGCTATTTTTATTGTTGATTACACATTAATCGTCATTTCCTTTTTAGGCGCTATTGCGCTTAATATAGTCATAGCGGTTAATCATAAACCAGGTCGTTATATGGGTAACGTGTAAACAAAAAGCGGGAGTTATCTGTTGTTGCTCCCGCTATTTTTTGTTTTAGATGAAAGATATTTATTACTGATAGTAATGTCTTAGTTGCAATATAGTTAATTAAATCAAGTGTTTTCATCCTCTACTTTTTGTTACAGTGGGTATATTCACTGTCGCATTATTTGAGTTTTACTTGTATGGAAACTACACAGGCCAATGTTCTTACAATCTCTCCCATTTATGTACCGTTAGAGTTAAAAACGGGCATTAACCGCTTATCAGAACAATATATAGATTTTAAAAACAATCTTGAAAGCCCTAATCTTTTATTTTCAAATAATAAGACTCAAAGAGAATATGAGTTTATTAGTCATGATAGTTGGGATCATCGTTTGTTTATATGGCGTGATGAAACATTAGATCCTACTCTGTCAATTCACGTATTCCCCAATAATATTGCGATAGTGGTTATTGAACATAGTCTTGATTATTTTGAAGATCCTGAGGCGTTAGAAAGTGCAGCTCAAAAGAGTGCCAATTCACAGATTAAACAATGTTATTCAGCGTTTGTTAACGCTATTAATCATTTAAAAACCGAATCTACTCAGGTATTTTTTGATTTTGATAACCAAATGTCTTTAACGCCAGAAATTTTTTGGGTTTCAAGAGCATTGACCTTATCGGGGGATGATTTGTCATCAGAAAGTAATAAGCACTTATTAACTAAGTGGTTAAGCCATACTTACAAGCCTGAAGATTCTCAAAATATTATTAGTGGTAAAATTGATTGTTCATTAACTTGGCTGAACTATGTGATTGTTGATTTGACCTCATTAAAGGATGAACGGTTGGATAGTATGATTTTGGCGCAATATTATTATACTGCGCAAGAGCGTTGTAACCGCTTGTTAAAATCAGCTATAGACAGTGCTTATAATGCAGATAACAATAAACAAGCCAATGAACAATTGATCCGCAGCCGAGTCATAACTCGCCTGCATCAAGTGGATTATCATGAACATTTGAAATACTTAACCCAAACAAAACGTAAACAAGTTGAAGATATTTTAAAATGCTGGGATTTTGAACAACTTACTCAAAATAGCCAAAGAATGATAGAGATATGCTCAAGTAAAATTGAAGATACAGAAAATAAAAAACGTGAAAAAAGCTCATTAATGACGGATTTACTTCTTGTTGCCTTGAGCTTTTTTACAGTGTTCGAACTTTCTTTGTATTTAACTGAATTAAGTCGCGAAATGATGTCACGTCCAGCGCTTGATTTTAATGATGATAGTCGTTCGTTTATGCTGCAATTTATTGCAGAAATTGATACTGATGTAATGTTTGGTTCGGGCTTTTTTCTTACCTTATTATTAGTCGTTGTTTACAAAATCATAAAGTCTAGGTAATTCCCATGCTAAATATTACACCACGGATAGTGCGCTTAATTACCTCTTTTCTGTTTATTTTGTTCGTTAACTTTTCACATGCTGAATCAACGGAAACCGTTTTAAGAGAAACGATTCTAACGGAAACCTGGCCTCCATATATTTTATCTAAAGATGAGCCAAAAGGCAGTGCGGCAAAGTGGTTGGATTTATTATTTGAACATCAGAACATAAAGGCTGAATGGCAATATATGCCTTATGATGTTTCTTTTTATTACGTAAACAAAGGACAGCGTAATGTAGGTTTCCCATTTTTTAAAACCTCAGAACGAGCTGCTAAAGTATTGTTTTCTGATCCCGTCTTTTATGTCACAAGTAAAATGTATTACAACCGTCAGTATTTGAATGCAGAGTCTGCAAAAATTGCATTTGAAAAAAAGCAAAAAATGGGCAAGGTAGCCGGTTATAGTTATGGTGAAAACCTCGACAAGTCACTTGAAACTGCGATTGAGTTTGGTACTGAAAAGCAGGCGCTAACGGCTTTGTTTAATCATGAAATATATCTATTACCTATGACGGAAGGGGTTATGGAACATCATTTAACCAATGATTTTCCACTTCGAAAAGAGCTCATTAAGCCGTTAAAAGGAATTGAAGACACCTCTAGCTTACATGTTATAGCCGCAAAGAATAAAGCTGGAAGCAAGATTGTAGATAACATTAATCAAACAATTCAAGTATTAGCGAATGCTGGTATTGATGATTTACAAACAAATAAAACAAACACCCCAGTTGCTATTGATGTAGCGAAACTAATGACATCAGAAGGTTATCCTTTAATTACCGGACAAACCGAGAAACTAGGCGAAAATATTGATTATTATGCGCTGCCACAGGGCACTAAAGTCATTGTTATTCAATGGAGTGATAAAATCACTCAGCCTTCAAAAAGTGATAGGATTTATAAAAACATGATGGATTTAAGTAAAGTCGTTGTACTTAATGGGCCTCATGTTGGCAAAGAATTATTTGTGCGTAATATGCATATTGAGTTGCTATAAGATGATTTTAATAATTGGTTGGTTTGGTACTTTTCTTTATTTAATCGGTCATGCTTATATTTCTCTTAAGCAACAGTGGCATAAAAATACCTATTACACATTTAACTTAGTAGCAGCTATAAGTTTGATCATTAGCTCTGTTTATAACGCTTCATGGCAAGCGGTCGTGGTGAATTCATTCTGGGTAATAATTAGTGTTTTATTACTTGTGAATGTTAATTTAAGCTCATCTAAGTTTACGGTTCGTCAATATTATTGGATACTCTTTGCTCTAATTGCAAACTTTGTTATTCAATCCCTGTTAAAAAACCAGCTAGATTTAGCTTCTTTAGGTTGGATTGCCGCTTATGTTTTCTCTGCAGTTTACTTGTTGTTTAGTGCCGAAAAAATGCTGCCTAGGTATTATTTACTGTGGAATATTTTTGCAGCGTTAGCATTATTACCACAATTATGGGTTGATCAAAATTGGCCTGTCTTTGGTTTAGAAGTTAGCTGGGCAGTTATTTCAGCTTATGGTGCAATACGTAAATTTGAGCAGGCGCATTTAATAAATTAGATAATCATTATTTTTAGGTTAACAAGTATTACCTTTTATAGGGATATAAATGAAATTCACAGTTATAGTTATAAGTTTATTTTTCACAACAAGCCAATCTATTGCAGAAAATAATTATTCAGTTGAGGCAATACTTGGTAGTACGACTCAAGAAGATAATACTTTTTCTGGTTCTGACATTTCATTAGGTATTCGAGCTGGGTATCAGTTTAATCAATACTTTACCCTAGAACTTGGTTATCAAGATTATGGCGTGGCTAAGCTTAATACCAGCTCACTTGGAACTGTGGCATTTAACCAAGAAACTAATATGTCAGACTTTAATCTTGGATTTA
>JAWUWS010000008.1:0-8889 GCA_034111705.1 Psychrosphaera sp. | reverse complement strand
GAGTCAACAGAAGAGTCTGAGTCAACAGAAGAGTCAGAGTCAACAGAAGAGTCAGAGCTTGATGCTGTTGACTTGAATGAATCAGAAAAAGAGAGTGATTTACCAGAACAAGACGTGGAAGCCAGTTTAGAATTGGATGATTATCCAGAGTTAGGTCTAGACGATGAGTTAGATACAGAGCAAGAAGCTGATTTAGACAGTGATATTGATTTAGAAAGCGATGAGATATCTATTGACGACTTAGGTGACGAACTTGACGTCGATGTTACAACAGATGAAGAAACACAATTAGACTTAGAACAAGATGAAGAAGAAGGTGATCTTCCTGTTAATGATCTTGAAGAAAGTGCATTGTTAGATGTATACCCTGATTTAGAACTTAATGATGCTCCATTAGAAACAGAAGCTAATACAGATATTGATGATGTTTCAGAAGATGTGACGATTGATGAGTTAGGTGATGATTTAAGCGTTGGATTAGATGAAGCTGATAATGATACTTCATCTGACCTTGATATAAATTCTTTAATGACTGAGTCTGAAGAGTCTTCTGAAGAATTATTGACCGATGAAGATTTGTTAAGTAGTAGTTTTGATGAAACAGATATAAATGATTTGTTAGAGGAAGACGATACGCTCGATACTAATGAAGATGAGCCAGACTCTGAGTTAAGTGCATCTGGTGATTTAGATAGTTCTGATCCAGATAGCTCTGATGAAAGTAATGAAGACGTTAGCCCTATAGAAAATTCAGTACCGCAAAGTGAAGAAGAAATTGATATTGATGAGTTAGAAAATGCGGACTTTGATCAATTGTTATCAGAACTATCGGAATCTGAAATAGAAATAAATAGTGACATATTAACGGATGATGTTTCTGATAGTGAGGCTACTTTAAATAATGAGCAAGATAATAGAGCTTCAGAGTCATTAGATGATGAATTAACTGAAGCTGATTTAGAAGCCCCTGAGCCTGAAAAAGATTATGTTAATGTAGATACGTTAATGGATGAATTAGATGATACTGAAGATGAAGTTATCCCAGAAGAGTTAGATATAGATGTAGGTCTAGGGGAGTTGGATGAGCTTACCGAAAATAGAGGCTCTGTCGACGTAGATCAAGATTCTGGAGGCTACGGTAACCAGTTAGATATCATTAGAACTTATATTGATATGGACGATGAGGAAAGTGCGAGATCTGCGATTACTGATATATTAAATGGTGATAACAACGAAGCAAAATCTGAAGCTCAAGAATTATTAAAAGAACTAGATAAAGAATAAAGCTTTGTTTAATTCAGTTAGTTTTTTATAATCACCGATTATTTAAAGAATAATAGATTAGTTTTATGCGATTAGCGCTAGGTGTTGAGTATGACGGGGCCCAATATTTTGGTTGGCAACGTCAAAAGGAAGTAAATACAGTTCAAGAAGAGCTTGAAAAAGCTCTGTCTAAAATAGCAAATCATCCAGTTGGTGTTTTCTGTGCTGGACGAACAGATTCAGGCGTACATGGTACTGGACAGGTTGTTCATTTTGAAACTGATTCAGTTAGAACAGACCGTGGTTGGACAATGGGGGTAAATAGACATTTACCTGATTCAATAGCCGTTACTTGGGTAAAAGAAGTTCCCGATGACTTCCACGCTCGATTTTCAGCAACGGCTCGCCGTTATCGTTATATCATTACCAACACAAGTTTAAGGCCTGCTATTTTAAATACAGGGCTAAGTCATTATTATGATGAACTAGACGTTGATAAAATGCATTTAGCCGCCCAAACTTTAGTGGGGGAACATGACTTTACTTCATTTAGAGCCACTCAGTGCCAATCACATTCCCCAAATCGTAGTATTCATTTTATAAACGTGACTCGTTATAACCAATTTATTGTGATTGATATAAAAGCAAATGCTTTTTTACACCATATGGTGCGTAATATAGCAGGTAGTCTTATTGCTGTAGGTCAAGGGGAAAGGCCTTTGGAGTGGATTGCTGAAGTACTTGCATTAAAAGACAGAACTCAAGCAGCTGAAACGGCTAAGCCTAATGGTTTATATCTAATTCAAGTGGATTATCCAGAACAATACAATTTACCAAAACACAACCCAGGCCCTTTGTTTATACCAGAATAAGAAAAGTACTCGACTAATAAGACCAGTTTATTGAGTTCTTTAGTCTTACATTGTGTTTTAATAGCGACAATTCTGATGCTTAGTCCAAATTTTTATGGTTAAGTGGTTTTGATTTATTATTTAGGGTAGTAATGATATGAGTTGGATAGAAAAAATTCTTCCAAAAACAAATACATCAACCAAACGTAACATTCCAGAAGGCGTTTGGACTAAATGCACCAGCTGTGCATCTATTTTATATAAAAATGACTTAGAAAAAGAACAAGGTGTGTGCCCTAAGTGTGACCACCATATGCGTCTATCTGGTCGTAATCGTCTTGAGTTGTTTTTAGACAGTGGTGAAAAGGTAGAAATCGCAGCTGATCTAGAACCACAAGATGTATTAAAGTTTAAAGATACTAAACGATATAAAGATCGTATATCCGCAGCCCAAAAGCAGACTAATGAAAAAGATGCAATGATTGTAATGAAAGGTCGCGTTAAAGGTGTACCTTGTGTTGCTGCTGCATTTGAATTTTCTTTCATGGGTGGCTCCATGGCTACCGTTGTAGGTGAAAAATTTGTACAAGCGGTTAATGTGTGTATTAATGAAAATATACCGTTTATTTGCTTTTCTGCTTCTGGCGGCGCTCGTATGCAAGAAGCTTTATTCTCGTTAATGCAAATGGCTAAGACTAGCGCGGCATTAGCTAAATTAAGTGAAAAGGGTATTCCGTTTATTTCAGTCCTAACAGACCCAACTATGGGCGGTGTTTCTGCTAGTTTAGCTATGTTAGGTGATATTAATATTGGTGAGCCTAAAGCCTTGATTGGTTTTGCTGGCCCTCGTGTTATTGAGCAGACGGTACGTGAAAAATTACCTGAAGGTTTTCAGCGTAGTGAATTCTTAATTGAACATGGTGCAATTGATATGATTGTAGATCGCAGAGAAATGCGAAATACAGTTGCACGTTTATTTGCAAAAATGTGTAAACTACCATCATTGGAAAAAGATCACAGAACTGCATAATGTCAGAACAACGTATTTTTAAAAGCCAATCTCTTACAGATTGGCTTTTTTATTTGGAATCCCAACACAATAAAGAAATTGACCTTGGTTTAGAGCGAGTCTTAACGGTGGCTGAAAATGCTAATGTAAAAGGCTTACATGCAGGTAAGGTCGTGTTAGTTGCAGGTACTAATGGTAAAGGTACAACCATTCGGTTTATAGAGCAGTACCTTTTAGCTTTAGGTAAAACAGTAGGGGTTTATAGCTCTCCACACATGTTTGAATATAACGAACGTGTTCGCATTAATGGTGAGTCAGCTTCAGATCAAGAGTTAATCGATTCATTTTCATTTATAGAACAACGTCGTGAAGGCACAAGCTTAAGTTATTTTGAGTTTGGTACGTTAGCCGGCTTTAAATTACTACAAAGCAAACAACTTGACTATGTGTTAGTTGAAGTTGGATTAGGTGGTCGACTAGATGCTACCAATATTTTAAATCATGATGTGTCAGTTATTACTTCAATCGGCTTAGATCATGTTGATTGGCTAGGTGATACCATCGAAAAAATTGGTTTTGAAAAAGCGGGTATATTTAAAAAAGACAAACCAGCAATTGTCGGTGAGCCTAAAAAGATAGAGTCTATTATCCAGCAAGCTAAAAACCATCAGGTTTCTGAGTTTGTGCAATTTCACCAAGATTATTCATTTGAGCAAAGTACATCATCAACCGAAAATACGTGGGACTTTATTTATGATAATGTCCGATTCAATAAATTACCTAATGTTTTGATACCAAAACAAAATATTTCTACCGCACTAGTGACGTTAATTAAGCTAGGTATTAAGTTAGAACAAACATTGATTGAACAAATTTTAAATCAACTTTCTTTACCCGGACGAATGCAGGTTTTATCACAGCAGCCATTACAAATGGTCGATGTTGCACATAACCCTCACGCGGTTAACTATTTACGTTCAATGCTGTTAAACGACGTTAAGTTAAAGTCAGCTTCTAAAGTGCTAGCGGTTATTGCTATGATGAAAGATAAAGACATTAAACAAACGTTAGCTCTAATGACAGATGTAGTCGATGAATGGTATGTAGGTGACTTAGATGGCAATCATCGAGCTGCAAAAAAACAAGACATAGCGGATATTTTATTGAGCCTAGGGCAAAATAATGTCACTGTTTTAGATAATGTAAAACAAGCATGGCAGCGAGCGAGCAAAAATCAAAGTAAAGATAGTCTTTTACTTGGCTTTGGATCGTTCTACACTGTTGCCGAGATTTTAAATCAGGTAAAGGATTGATATGACAAACCTTATTAAACAACGTGTGGTTGGACTGTTATTAGTTTTAATAGCTGGAATTGTATTTTTACCGGACTTATTAGACGGCCAAAAAGAACAAACTAAAGAGCAATTTAAAAAGGCTCCAGCTAGGCCGCAAAGTGAAGTGTCGCCAATTGTGACTGACTTTCCAACCGAGGAAGTACTAAATACAATCAAAAAAGCACCTCAAGTTATTGAAATTAAAGCTGATGATGAAAGCGAAGTAACTCAAGATATGAGTTCAAAAAAGGAGCCGGAAATAAAATCTGCCGCTTCTATTGAAACTAAATTAAAAGACGATGCTGAGTTAGCAAAGAAATTAGCATCTGAAAAAGCGAAATTGGTATCAGCTGAGACTAATCAAGGTAAACCTAAGCAACCATTAGAAAAAATGGAAAAAGTAGTAAAACCTGTACAAGCGAGCTTTGAAAAAAATGCTTGGATACTTCAGTTAGGTAGCTTTAAACATAAAAAAAATGTCGACGCTTTAGAAAAACGTTTAACTGATGCCGGATTTAAAGTATTCATTAAACCAGTACAAACCAAATCAGGTTTATTGTCCAAAGTATTTGTAGGGCCTGAGTTGGAGCGTAAAAGTTTAGAGAAAGCTCAAAAGACATTAAAAGAATTAACAGGGTTAGATGGTAAAATCACCCAGTTTGATCCTATAAATTAGTAGTCAGTTTCTAGTTAGTCTGTTAGAATCTGCGCCGAATTTTAGCCACCATTTTATAAGTTTATAAATCACATGGTTTGGATTGATTACGCTATATTAGCGATCATTATAATATCTGCGCTGGTAAGTTTGACCCGAGGGTTCATTAAGGAGGCAGTGTCTCTTGCTATATGGATTGCGGGCTTTTTTATCGCCAGCCGGTTTTATTCAGAGTTAGCAATCCACCTAACGGGTATAGAAAAAGACTTATTCAGAAATGGCGCCGCTATCGCCATATTATTCATTGTCACCTTAGTCTTAGGTGCACTTATCAATCATTTATTATCTGAAATTGTTCATTACACTGGATTATCCGGTACGGACAAAATGTTAGGTATGGTTTTTGGTGCGTTGCGCGGCGTATTAATTGTTGCCGCTGTATTATTATTTTTAGACACCATGACACCGTCTAGTGACGCGTCGTGGTGGCAAACTTCTATTCTTATTCCGGAATTTTCATTTATAGTCGAATGGTTTTTTGAACTATTAAAAGAAAATTCTAGTTTACTTTCTACACAACATTGATGGAGAGCTGATCATGTGTGGTATCGTCGGTATCGTTGGTAAATCGCCTGTTAATCAAATTATTTATGATGGGTTAACTGTTTTACAACATCGTGGTCAGGATGCCGCGGGAATAGTCACAATAGATGAAGGACTTTTTAGATTACGTAAAGCGAATGGCTTTGTACGTGATGTATTCCAAGAACGTCATATGCAACGTTTACAAGGTAATATGGGAATAGGGCACGTACGTTACCCTACAGCAGGTAGTTCTAGTTCTGCTGAAGCTCAACCTTTCTACGTCAACTCTCCTTTTGGTATCGCTTTAGCGCACAATGGTAATCTAACCAATGCAAACGAACTAAGAGAATCGCTTTTTAAAGAAGCTCGTCGTCATATCAATACCACATCTGATTCTGAATTATTGTTGAACGTCTTAGCCCATGAACTTTGTGAATCAAACTTAATGGAATTGAGTGTTGAAGATGTTTTTAATGCCGTAACTCGCGTGCATAAAAAAATTCGTGGTGCTTATGCAGTAGTGTCTGTAATTATTGGTCATGGTTTATTAGCCTTTAGAGACCCTAATGGTATCCGTCCATTAGTACTCGGTCAGCGTGAGACTGCACAAGGCGTTGAATATATGGTTGCCTCTGAAAGTGTAGCCTTAGACATTGATGGCTTTAAACTCGTTAGAGATGTTGCTCCAGGTGAAGCGATTTATATCACTGAAGCTGGCGAATTGCATACTCAACAATGTTTTGAAGGCGCTAAATGCGTGCCGTGTATTTTTGAATACGTTTACTTTGCACGCCCTGATTCAACATTAAACGACATATCAGTTTATGGTTCTCGCGTAAGAATGGGTGAGCAATTAGGTAAGAAGATCAAACGTGAATGGGCTGACTTAGATATTGATGTTGTCATTCCAGTTCCTGAAACAAGTTGTGATATTGCTCTTGAGATCGCCAATGAATTAAATTTACCGTACAGACAAGGGTTTGTTAAAAATCGCTATGTTGGTCGTACGTTTATTATGCCTGGTCAAGCTCAGCGTAAAAAATCAGTACGTCGTAAATTAAATACTATTGAAGTTGAATTCAAAGGTAAAAATGTTTTACTGGTTGATGACTCAGTTGTTCGTGGTACAACATCAGAGCAGATAATTCAGATGGCAAGAGACTCTGGCGCTAATAAAGTTTACTTTGCTTCTGCAGCGCCTGAGATTAGATTCCCAAATGTATACGGAATCGACATGCCATCAGTTAATGAGTTAATCGCACATGGTCGCGAAGTGAATGAAATTGCAGAAATGATAGGTGCCGACGAACTTATATTTCAATCATTAGATGATTTGATCACTGCGGTTAAAGGTGACAACGAATCGTTAACAAAATTTGAAACTTCGGTATTTGATGGCAACTATATTACCAATGATATCGACCAAGATTATTTAGATACACTTGAATCAACGCGTCAAGATAATGCAAAAAAATCTAAATCATTACCGTTAGAGATGGGATTAGAGCTACATAACGATGATGAGTGATCAGTTTATCTAACTGTAGTAAAAATAAGAAGGGCTGTTTAACACAGCCCTTTTTTTGTTTTTAGCTACCCAGTTATTTACAAAACTAGCGTATAAAAAAACCAGTTAAATTAACTGGCTTTATTCTTATAAACAATGGTTCTGCTTAACTATGAAATTTTTCGCAGGCTTCTAATGTGTTTTCGACCAAAGAGGCAACGGTCATTGGACCAACACCTCCGGGAACCGGTGTTATCCAGCGAGCCTTTTCTTTGGCTACATCAAATTGCACATCACCTACTAGTTTCCCGCCATCTAATCGGTTAATACCAACATCAATAACAATAGCGTCTTCTCTAATCCAATGACCTGGAATAAACTCAGGTTTACCAACGGCAACCACAAGAATCTCAGCGCGTTTAACTTGTTCTTCAAGGTCTTTAGTAAATTTATGACAAACCGTCGTAGTACAGCCAGCTAATAATAATTCTAATGACATAGGACGACCAACAATATTTGATGCACCAACAACAACAGCGTGCATGCCTTTAATATTTAATTGGGTATTGTCCAACAGTGTCATGATGCCTTTAGGAGTACAAGGGCGTAACGCAGGTATTCTTTGGGCTAATCGGCCAATGTTATAAGGGTGAAAGCCATCTACGTCTTTATGTGGGTGGATACGCTCTAATATTGTTTCTGCATTTAAACCGTGAGGCAGTGGCAATTGCACTAATATGCCGTCGATATCGTTATCGTTATTCAACTCATCTATTAAGGTTATTAATTCCTGCTCAGTTGTGGTGTCTGGCATGTCATAAGAACGAGAAACAAAACCTACTTCATCACATGCTTTTTTCTTAACACCAACATAAACCTGAGAGGCAGGATCTTGTCCTACTAATACAACTGCTAGGCCAGGAGCTCGTCTACCTGCTTGAACTCGTGCACTAACGCCTGTTTTTACTTTATCTCTCACTGTTTGTGCGATGGCTTTGCCATCAATTAATTTTGCCGTCATTAAAAGGAACTCATAATAGATAACTGGGAGTAGGGTAATTGTATCGTCTTTCAGAAATGTTCGCATGACCTTTTTATAGTTAAACTAAATTAAAAGGTAAGGTAAATTTAGATATCAAATCAAATATGTTTAACAAAAAGACAATGTTTGATTGTTTTGTATTCTTTTGCTTTAAAAAACAGCAGTTAGATAAAAATTGTGAAAAAAGGTTTGACTGCAAATGGGGATATCCGTAATATGCCGCCCTGTCGCGAGGTAGTAAGTTCTCAAAGATTTAAAGTCGGTGTTTAGCGCAGCTTGGTAGCGCACTTCGTTTGGGTCGAAGGGGTCGAAGGTTCGAATCCTTCAACACCGACCACTTTTGAATTTTTGGTTTGTACTCGTAGGTTATGCGCCCGTAGCTCAGCTGGATAGAGCAACGCCCTTCTAAGGCGTCGGTCGTAGGTTCGAATCCTACCGGGTGCACCATAACCTCGTGCAAAAAGTTTATAGTGGTGATTGTAGCTCAGTTGGTAGAGCCCCGGATTGTGATTCCGGTTGTCGTGGGTTCAAGTCCCATCAGTCACCCCATTCTTTTCTGCGGAAGTGGCGGAATTGGTAGACGCGCTGGATTTAGGTTCCAGTATCGCAAGGTGTGAGAGTTCAAGTCTCTCTTTCCGCACCA
>JAWUWS010000007.1:0-7150 GCA_034111705.1 Psychrosphaera sp. | reverse complement strand
AGCACATACTTCAATCGCAAATACTTGGGATAGAAATAACAGCTTATCTTCTACCCATTGTCTTCTGTGCTCATAAGATTGATGGGTTTGTTTATCTTCACCACATAAAAATGCCCTACGGACACACCTTGAAATACAATGATAATAAGGTGTATCCGATAAGCTAATTTGAAACTCTCTGGGTCTAGGCATAACAAAATACTCAATGTATCAATATGGGTACAACTGAGTTTAGTGCAGTTCAAATAACTGTCAAATTAAAGTGGGTGCCCTTGTTACTTTTTTCTGGGTCTAGGCATAACAAAATACTCAATGTATCAATATGGGTACAACTGAGTTTAGTGCAGTTCAAATAACTGTCAAATTAAAGTGGGTGGCCTTGTTACTTCTTCTTTTATATACAAATAAGCCTAATTGAAAAAAGAGCGTTAAACGCTATTTTTAGAGAAATTCTACAGCCTCAACGCCCTGTTAAGGGGCAAATTGTAGTTGGCTAAAATGTGTAGCGGAGCGGAACCAGCCAACTGTAATTTGTCCCGCTTGAACAGCTGGTTAGCAATATTAAACACTGCACCCTTGGCTTATTTTGGTTTTATCGCCTTCAAGCTCAACCCAATAATAAACAGTAAAACCGTCACGTTTTTTACGGATAATATAAGTTTTACCAACTTCAGCATTAAAACGAACACAACCTTCTGAAGTTATCTGACCATTTTGGTAATCCACTTTGACTTTATTTTCACCTTCAGAGATACGAGCTTCTTCAGGATATCCTTTGAAAAAGTCACCTGCTGCTTCACCATTTATTGTATTGATATAAAGGCGCTCATCAAGCGCCACAAATATACCGTGAGCATGCTCGGAATCTGCTTTTAGTAAAGCTGAATTATTTGAAGTTAAGCCTTCTTGTTTATATGTAGTTGATTGGCAACCTACCAATAAACTGGACAGCACTAATAATGCAATTGAAAATCCTTTACTCATTTTTAACACCTAATCCTGAAATATTGCTAACAGCTTATTAGCACGAATTCCTGTTAAAGGAAGTTATCCACAGGCGATTTTATTCCGCTAGTAAACTTTTTATTTAATAATACTAATAACTTACCAGTAGATTTATGGATAAACAAACACTTTTTTGTTTGGGGAAAACGAGCCATTTACATAACACGCCATATTTTTTAAGAATGGGCACGTTATGTAAAATCCCTATCTAAATAATTCACTTTAAAGTCAGCAACTTATTAAAAACACCTACTTAATCGAGCCATATGTATAAATGCATAACGTGCCATAACAGTACAAATTCATTTATTTTCACTTATACCTGTATAACCATACAGTTTCGCTGTTCATTTTTATTTTAAATAAATGTTTAGCACGGCCGTAGTGCTTTTGCTTTTGCTTTTGCTTTTGCTTTTGCTTTTGCTTTTGCTTTTGCTTTTGCTTTTAAGTCTCCATCACAAAATCACTTGGTTAAATATTATTTTTTATAAAATTCGAAGCATGGATGCTGAGAAAGGATTGATTATCAGGGACGATTTTCCAATCCTTTTTTATAAACAAAAATAACTATTTAATGAAGAATTTGATTTTGTTTGGAAGCGGCCTTTTGGCCTACCTTTTTGGCTGTTGAAAAAGGTATGGTCGCCGCAGGTGAAACAGGCTTTTATCTTTAAAGGGATAAATTAAGCGCCCCCTTTTGAGCTGTTGCAAAAAGGTAACTCGCCGAGGGGCGAAACCGCTGTAGTCACGAGGTTATTAAAAACAAAGCCTACAACTTTTGGCTACTAAAAGTTAACAACTATAACCCATCAACCGTCACTCCAGACAACACACCAGAACCAGACGTCTCACTAGAAGAATCCAACTTGATCATCAAGCGTAAATCATTAGCCGCATCTGCATGATGTATTGCGTCGTCGTAACTGATTTTTCCCGCTTTATATAAATCATATAGCGCTAAGTCAAAGGTTTGCATGCCTAGCTCTTTAGACTTTGCCATGGTTTCTTTAATGCCTGATATATCGCCTTTTTTAATTTGCTCTGCAATCATTGGTGAAGATAATAAAATCTCTATTGCGGCTACGCGCCCTGCTCCGTCAACCGTTGGTACAAGTTGCTGTGCGACTATGGCTTTTAAGTTAAGGGCTAACTCATATTTGAGTTTTTCTTGTTGTTCTTTTGGCACTAAATGCATAATGCGGTCTATGGCTTGATTGGCATTATTAGCATGTAATGTTGCTACACATAAATGGCCTGTTTCAGCAAAAGACAGGGCGTATTCCATAATTTCTTGCGAACGTATTTCACCAATTAAGATCACATCTGGCGCTTGGCGTAATGAGGTTTTTAATGCAGAGTCAAAAGATGGCGTGTCTAGCCCGACTTCCCTTTGCGTAACTATACAATTTCTGTGTTCGTGGACAAATTCAATTGGATCTTCAATGGTTAAAATGTGGCCTTTGGAATGCTCGTTACGGTGACCAAGTAAGGCCGCTAAGCTGGTTGATTTTCCGGTTCCTGTACCACCTACAAATAACACTAAACCACGTTTTGTCATGATCACGTCTTTTAATGTTTGTGGTAAACCTAAGTCATCGGGATTTGGTATTTCTGTGACAATTCTGCGAACTACCATACCTGCTTTTTCTCGTTGCCAAAATGCCGATACACGAAAGCGCCCGTGTTCATTTGCAACGGCAAAGTTACATTCTCGGTCGGTATTAAATTCTTGTTGTTGTTTTTCTGACATGCAGGACAACACAAGTTGTTGAGCGTCTTCAGCCGTTAACTTATTGCCAACAAGCGGGAGCAGTTCGCCATTTAATTTAACACTGATAGGTAAGCCAGCAGTAACAAATAAATCTGAGGCTTGTTTGGCTACCATTTGGCTAAAAATATCCGTCATGTTACTCATTGTGTATCCTTGGCTTATATTCTGTACTTATTGTTATCGCTGAGCTTTTAGTTCAACAAGTTATTGCTTGTCTTAAAAGCCACTACCAAAGTCAGTTGGTGGAGGCGTATTTTGAGCTTGCGTTTGAATTGAGCTTGTTGGTGTTGAATTAGCAAGACTGCTTTGCTCTGAACCACCGCCAAATGCTTTTTTGTCTACCGCTTTGTTGGCGGCTTCTTCTTCTGTGATCAACCCTTTGTCTTTTAATTCTGTTAAGCATTGATCTAAGGTTTTCATACCATAGCTTGAGCCAGTTTGAATGGATGAATACATTTGTGCGACTTTATCTTCTCTTATTAGATTACGAATGGCAGAAGTACCAATCATAATTTCATGAGCTGCCACTCTGCCCCCACCTTGTTTTTTACATAACGTTTGAGAGATAACCGCTTGTAATGATTCTGACAACATGGAACGTACCATAGACTTTTCATCACCCGGAAATACATCAATAATACGGTCAATGGTTTTAGGTGCAGATGTGGTGTGTAATGTACCAAATACTAAATGCCCTGTTTCTGCCGCAGTCATAGCAAGTCTTATGGTTTCTAAATCTCGTAGCTCGCCAACTAAAATCACGTCCGGATCTTCACGTAGTGCTGAGCGTAATGCATTGGAAAAACTTAATGTATCACGGTGAACTTCACGCTGATTAACTAAGCATTTTTTACTTTTATGCACAAACTCAATTGGATCTTCTATGGTCAGAATATGATCGTGACGCCCAGCATTAATGTAATCAATCATTGCCGCTAATGTGGTTGATTTACCAGAACCTGTAGGCCCGGTTACGAGTATTAAACCTCTTGGTTTATTCGCAAGCTCTTTGAAAATCTCTGGCGCATCAAGTTGTTCTAAGGTTAGTACTTCTGCAGGGATGGTTCTGAATACAGCAGCAGGGCCACGTTCGGTGTTAAATACGTTAACACGAAAACGGGCTAACTCTGGTACTTCAAAGGAAAAGTCAGTTTCTAAGTTTTCTTCGTATTCTTTACGTTGTTTATCGTTCATAATGTCGTAAATCAGTGACTGAACTTGCTTTGCCTCTAACTCAGGAATGTTAATGCGTCTAACCTCGCCATCTACTCTGATCATAGGTGGCGTAGCTGCTGATAAATGTAAATCTGATGCATTATGTTGCACACTAAAGCTAAGTAATTCAGTAATATCCATAAATGAAACCTAATAAAATTAAAGACTGTACCTACTGGAAGAACATGTCGGAAAACAAATATATAAATACCATAGCAAATCAATTGTTAAACGCCCACGACAATATCCACAATGTTGCAACTAAATACGGTAGAAATACCAATTCTGTTGCTTTAATGGCCGTTAGTAAAACCAAACCAATTGAAGCCGTTGAAATGGCTTATGCCGCAGGCCAACGTATATTTGGTGAAAACTATGCCCAAGAGCTATTTGACAAGCAACAAGCCCTAAGTCATTTAACAGATATACAGTGGCATTACATTGGGCCAATTCAAAGCAATAAAACTAAAATCATTAGCCAAAGTGCAAACTGGATTGACAGTGTAGACAGATTAAAAATAGCCCAGCGTATTGATAAGCACGCACAAGAGTTAAACAAGAACATAAATTTACTTATTCAAGTGAATATTTCAAATTCGGCGCAAAAATCGGGAGTGAGTTTGGAGCAAGTAAATGAACTTGCAGAGTCCATTAATGCTCTAAATCATGTTACCTTAAGAGGGTTAATGGCAATACCTGATAACTATGAAAAAGATGATCATGGCAATAGGCCGCAATTAAATAAAGAATTTAATTTAATGTTCACTTGTTATTCGCAGTTACAGGAGCAATATCCTAGTGTAGATACATTATCTTTGGGCATGAGCGGTGACTTAGAACCCGCTATTGAATGTGGCTCAACAATGGTTAGACTGGGTACAGCAATATTTGGTAAACGTAATTAAATTGGGCATGACTCAATAGAAGGAAATAAATGACTGATAATAAATCGACAACATACGCATTTATTGGCGCAGGCAATATGTCTGGCGCAATTCTCGGCGGCATGGTTAATAGTGGTATTAACCCAGACAATATTATTGCCACCAACAGAACCAAAGAAAAGCAGCAAGCGCTGCATCAAAAGTTTGGTATTAAAACCGACTTAAATAACAAATCAGCAATTGAACAGGCTGATGTCATTATTTTAGGTGTGAAACCGCAAATGATGTTGGCCATGCTAACGGACTTAGTTGAGCAAGGTATCGATTTTAGCAAAAAATTAGTTATTACTGTTGCCGCCGGATTAACAGTAAACCGTTACACTGACATTATTGGTAACGTAAGAATTATTCGTTGCATGCCAAATACGCCCTCTTTAGTAGGTTTAGGTGTGTCTGGTTTATTTTGTGGTACTGATGTTAATGAATTCTCAGCGGATGTAATAGACGAAGATAAAAACATTACATCAACTATGTTTAATGCGGTTGGTAAAACCGTATGGCTGGGGGAAGAGTCTCAAATAGACAGTATTGCTGCAGTATCTGGTTCTGGCCCTGCGTATTTCTTCTTGTTTATGCAACACATGGCAGACAAAGCGGTACAGTTAGGGTTTGATCAAGAAACGGCCAATACAATTGTATTGCAAACGGCTTTAGGCTCGGCTCAAATGGCCGCACAAAGCGCTGATAGCTTTGAGCAGTTAAGAATTAATGTAACGTCACCTGGCGGTTCAACCGCTGAGGCCATTAGAACCTTTAATGAGTACAAGTTAGACGAAACCGTTGCATCAGCATTGGATGCAGCAGTATTAAGAGCACAAGAAATGAGCAAACTTTAAAACTCTTTTTGGCAACGAGTGTTTTAAGTTTCTTATTTTTAAGAACTGTTAAATTTAATTAAAAAGTGGAAGTGTATACGTTATGCAAGCAACTCAATTTTTAATATCTACCTTATTTGATTTATACATGATGGTAGTCATTTTACGTATTTGGTTACAGCTTAGCCGAGCTGATTTTTATAATCCTGTTAGTCAATTTGTGGTTAAAGCGACTAATCCAATTTTAGTACCACTAAGAAGAGTTATTCCAGGTTTCGCTGGTATTGACTGGGCTGGAGTTGTTTTATTATTACTCGTTGCCTTTTCTAAAGTTGCCTTATTACAAGCGTTATATGGATCAGGATTTCCTGTGGCAGAACTTGCCATTGTCGGTGCAATATCCGTTATTAAAGAAGTATTAAGTCTTATTTTTTGGGTAATGTTAATTCGCGTTATTTTGAGCTGGGTAAGTCAAGGTTACAACCCAATAGAAGCCTTATTGCATCAGTTAACTGAACCTATGTTAAATCCTATTAGACGTGTTTTACCTGATATGGGCGGATTTGATTTAAGTATTATGGTGTTTTTAATTGCTTTAAAATTTGTTGAATTATTATTTGAAGACGTATTGCGTTCATTCTTTTAAAATGCGTATTGCTTTAAAACGCGTACTCTTTAATAAAAACGTTAGATTAAATGCATTTGTATAAAAATACACTGAGTAGGGACTCAATATGAATTTATTAAAACAGGCAATATTTGTTCTTTTACTGTTTTCATTTAACAGTAATGCCGAGCAAAAAATAACGAAAGGTAATTGGGATATTCATTACATCGCTTTCCCAAGCTCTTTTATTGAACCCGAAGTTGCCAAACAATATCAGCTACAACGTAGTAAGTATTTGTCTATTATTAACATTTCTGTGTTAGATAATAAAAACAATAACAAGGCGCAGAATGCTTATGTGTCTGGTGTTGCTAAAAATTTATTGGGCCAACGCTTTAAGTTAGACTTTGTAAAAGTAACGGAAGGTGAAGCTACTTATTATTTAGCCCAAGTAAAATACGATAACGAAGAAATATATAATTTTGAAGTTGACGTACAACAAGGTGATAGAACAGAAACAATAAAATTCACTCAGAAGTTTTATGTGGACTGAACTCTTTAATTGACCTTTTCAGTTAATATTTAACTGAGTCTGGTTAAGCAAGCTGATACAAAAAACGATGACATAAGTCATCGTTTTTTGTATGTATAGGAATAGTGTTAGCTGTATTGCTGTTGTAAGTAATCAACAATGTCAGAGGACTCGTACATCCACTGCACTTCACCCGCTTCATTTTCTATACGTAAGCAAGGTACTTTTACTCGACCACCACCTTCTAATAACTCTTGGCGA
>JAWUWS010000006.1:0-13758 GCA_034111705.1 Psychrosphaera sp. | reverse complement strand
AGCACATAGAGACGTAGCACGCCAAGCGGTGCAAGAGTCTTTAGTATTATTAAAAAATAAAAATGTATTACCTATTAATCCAACAAACCACATTTTAGTCGCTGGTAACGGAGCTGATAATATTGGTAAACAATCTGGTGGTTGGACAATCACTTGGCAAGGTACTAATAACACTAATACAGACTTCCCAGGTGGCACATCTATCTATAAAGGCATTGCAGGCCAAGTAAAATCAGCTGGTGGTAAAGTAACATTAAGTGAAGATGGTTCATTTACAACCAAACCTGATGTTGCTGTAGTTGTCTTTGGTGAAGAACCTTATGCAGAAGGTCATGGAGATCGTGAAAACTTAGACTATCAACGTGGTGAAAAAGCCGATTTAGCGTTATTGAAGAAACTGAAAGCTCAAGGTATTCCAGTTGTTTCAATCTTTTTATCTGGTCGTCCTATGTGGGGTAATGCAGAGTTAAATGCAAGTGATGCATTTATTGCGGCATGGTTACCAGGCTCAGAAGGTCAAGGTGTTGCTGATGTTATTTTAGCCAATGCTGACGGCTCAGTTCAAAACGACTTTAAAGGTAAGTTATCTTTTACTTGGCCTAAATCTCCAGACCAAGCAGTGATTAATCGCTTTGACGAAAACTACGCTCCATTATTACCGTATGGTTTTGGTTTGCAGTATGGCGATGAAAGTGTATTAGCTGATGATTTAAATGAAGTTGTTAAACGTGATTTATCTAAAGTCACAACTAGACAAATTTTCAATGGTGAAATGCAGAAACCTTGGTTGTTATGGTTATTCTCTGGCGACAAAGAAGTGGAAGTTAAATCTAGTGCGCAAACATTAGGTGCATTAGCTTATCGTACCGTTGATAAAGTCGTGCAAGAAGATGCCCGTCAAATAACATTAGACGGCTCTGAAAGAGCTGGTATAAGAATCGCAAGTAAAAGTAGCTTCCGTGAAGACTTACGTTCAGATTTAGAAGTTAAATCTGCATTACAATTCCAAATTAAATTGAGTGAAAAGCCAACTGGTAAAGTTGAACTGTCGATGAATTGTGAAGGTGAAGGCGACAGTAAAAATAGCTGTGGTTCAAGTATCGATATCACAAAGCAGCTAAATGCAATGCCTTTAAATGAATGGCAATCGCTTTCAATTGATATGGCCTGTTATGCAAATACTGGCACGATTATGAGTAACTTAGTTGTACCATTTGAATTAGCTTCAAAAGGCAAGCTAATAGTTAGTCTTGCTGATATTAAACTTGAGCCAAATACAGCGGCTGAAGCGACAATTAGTTGTCAGTAAATATAACGTTTAATAATTAATAATCAAAAAATGGAAGCTGAGCTTCCATTTTTTTTGGGAGAAAACGATGAATAAATATTTAAAATTTATTTTACCCAGTGTACTTATTAGTATTTTAGGGGCTTGTAGTAACAGTCAACCTATTGAGCAGACAGCAACTTCTGTTACAGAATTGAAAGCCCAAATGCCAGATGTTCCCGTTAGAGATAAAGTTGAGATAAGCAATGATTGGCAGTTGGTGTGGCAAGATGAATTTGAAAGCACTGATATCGATATGAACAAATGGAGTTTTGAAGTTAACTGTTTTGGCGGTGGAAATGATGAAAAACAATGTTATACCGACCGCAGTGAAAACGCGTATATACAAAACGGCATATTAACCATAGCTGCACAAAAAGAGAGTTTTACTGGGCCTGCTCTGCTAGACGATGATCCTAATTACTCTATTGAAGATACACGCACTCAACCTTACACGTCTGCCAGATTAAGAACCAAAAACAAAGGCGATTGGAAATACGGCCGTTTTGAAATCAGTGCCAAACTTCCTTACGGACAAGGCACCTGGCCTGCTATTTGGATGTTACCAACCGATTGGGTTTATGGTGGTTGGGCTGGTTCTGGTGAGCTAGATATAATGGAAGTGGTTAATTTAAAAACGAAATCTGATGATCCTGATTATGCAGGAGTACCAGAAGGCCGAGTGCACGGAACATTGCATTATGGTCGCAAGTTTCCAGAAAACGTTTACACAGGCACTTATACTTATTTACAAAACAATGATAACCCAGCCGATGACTTCCACGAATACGCAGTAGAGTGGGAAGAGGGCGAAATTCGTTGGTATATTGATGATATACACTTTGCTACTCAAACCAGTGATAGTTGGTATACCCAATATATGAAGGATGGAAAGTTAGTAACAGGTGAAGGTGCAGCACCATTTGATCAAAACTTTCATTTGATATTAAATTTTGCAATTGGTGGAAACTGGGCTGGCAATGTAAATGAAAAAGGCGTGGATGGGTTGGTATTCCCACAAACCTTTGACATTGATTACGTTAGAGTTTATCAATGCAATGTAAACCTTGAAACAGGTAAAGGTTGTGCAGCAAAAGATGATTCAGCTAAATTAGTTATAGGTGCACCACAACCAGAGCTGTAACTATTTATAACTTCTCAGTAACTTTTATCGTGGTCAATTTAATTAAAAAGAGCCTTACGTAGCGACATTGTAAAGCTCTTTCAATTATTTATCTGGCTGCTTCTGCTTGATATGAAGACTAATATTTTTAAACGTCGTCACCCAAAATTTATCCTTATGTTTAACAAGGTGATCTAATAACTGTTGGTGTGCCGTTATAGAATTAACTAAATACTCGTTACCAATGCCATGAAAGGTAATATTTGCAACTGTACCTTGCTCAGCAGCTAGTTCTACATAAGCAATAAGTTCTGAACTGCTTTTACCAATTGGAGACCAGACAGGCATATTGAAGCGATCTAATTTATTGATGGATTCAGGAATTGGGCCCTCTTGGCTTTTTATGCCAACAAATTCTGTACGCACTAAAGGTAATATCGCTTGATTATTTATTATTATGTCACCACAAGGCACAGTAAAAGTACGTTGTTTTTGACCATCAATAAGAGTTAGAAATTGATTGGCATTATTTATCTCACGCGCGTATGACGTTAAACTGCGCAAGCTTAAATCGTTTTCTTTCTTTACCCATTCACGCCCAGGTAATTCCCCAATACAATCGTGATTAATACTATGATTGCCTAATTCATGGCCTTGTGCAGCAGCTTGTTTCCATTGATTAAGATACTTAACCACATTAGGTGATGCTAAGGTTAAGTAAAAACTGCCCTTAATATTGGCTTTATTTAGCGCAGGGAGAACTACGGTTAAGTGACTTAATAAACTGTCGTCATAACTTAAGCTAACCGCAGCTTGTTTGTTATCTGGCCAAAAATTTGAATTGTTGGCATAAACGCTGGGGATGTAAGTTGCGATAAGGGTTAAAATCGTAATGAATAATTTCATAAAGTGTCCAAATTGTGGTTCTTGAATTCAAATAATAAGCTACTTGAATTCAATGAAAATATTAGCGGTTAATCTACCTGTTTTAGGATCGTCTGATAGATCATTGTATTTATTTACAGTGACAGAATGTAATAAATTACTTGGGTATATAACAAGTCGATTTGGTTTGTATTCAACCTCGTAATATTTTTCATAGTGGTTCGTCGAGTCAGTTATATAAGCTTGATCGGGGGCTCCATTTGTTTCAACAAATTGTTTAGCACTGCTAATGTATGTATCTGCTCTTTGTTCAGTTATGCGTTCGTACTGAGTTGGCTTGTGCCTGTATAAAGCAGTACCGCCGTGTTGTCCTTCAGCTAAGTAATGTAATACAGCAAAGGAATATGAATTGTTTGTATCAAAATGAGGGAGCCGTTGTAATAAATTTAAATCTCGTGGTGATGTAGAAAGCAATGAATAAAAGGACTTGAGTGGCATAGGCGTTTTACTGAGTTCAATACCATAAATACAATACATGTGTTGGCTGACTATTTGTAATACATGCCTGATGTAGGCTGAAGGTAAAGGGCTCCTAATTCCTGGGTACAAGGTTTGTCGATCAAGTGTGAATTCAGAATGTGAATATGCAAGTTCTTTAATTGTATCAGTGCTTGTAGCAAAGTCGTCAACTACAATAACAGGCGTTTCTTCAAGCCCTAACTTTTGGATATGAACGACCATCTCTGGATTCTGGGTGAAAATATTTGTCGTCATGATTAACCATTATTTATTTGTTGAACAATAAAGCTTAACTATACGTATTCGATAAAAATATTAGCAGTTAAACGACCAGTTGTAGCGTTTGAGTCAATATCAGAGTTTTCTTGAACTAAAGCCGTATGCAACAAATTACCTGGGTAAATAACAACTCTATTATATTTGTAAGGTACTTGATAAATCAGTTCGTATTCTTCAGTAGTTCCTTGGATATATCCATAACCTACGTTTGCATTAGTTATCGTTTTTCCAACGAGTGTTAAGTAACTATCCATCTCATCTATATTGATACGCTCTAATCCAGTTCTCTTATGGCGGAAAAACCCAGTCGGTCCATAATTACCTGGATTTAGATAGTGTAAAATAGCGAAGTGATAAGGTGCTGGTGTATCGAAATGAGGTCTTTTTTGATGTAGAGCCAGTTCATCTGGGGATTTAGTAATTAAGGAATATACCAAATTGACCGCTCGCATTTCTTTATCCTGCGGTATGTTATACAACTTATAAAGCTGCTTAAATAGTACGGCAACGACATTTTTTGCATAAGCCATTGGTAGTTCCGCTCGTATACCTGGATAATAATTACTGTCATCCACTTTCATTTCAACGTAATTTTTTGCAAAGTCCTTTAACGTAGAAAGATCCTCTATGAAATCATCAATGATCACAACAGGTGTTCGTTTATTACCAACAAACACCCGATTTATATGACAACTGGGGTTGATTTTAAAATCTGATTCGTACATATAGTTACTTGGTTGTTGATGGACAGTAATGCTGAATAAAATCCCAATGACTTGGCCATTTATCGACTTTTTTACTTACATTTCTCTTAGTATGATCTAAAAACTTCTGAAGTTCATCATCAGTCATGTTATCGACAATAGGGTGGTAAGTTTTTGGTATTAACCCTTGACCTATTAAGCATTGAGCCCAAGATGTCTCCGCAAATAAATCACCATGACGTTTAACAATTTGGCCTGTTTCTTTAAATAGTTCAAGTCGACGTCGCAGAGAATCCGGTATTTCCATGTTTTTTGTGTGGCGCCAAAATTGGGTATCTTCACGTTCAGTAACATGGTAATGCATTATAATGAAGTCTCGGATATTGAGTGCTTCTTCTTGGGTTTGTGTGTTGTACTCGTCCACTGATTGTTCAACGATACCATCTGTAGGAAACATTTGTAACAGTCGAACAACCGCTTTTTGGAATAAATGAATCCCTGTAGATTCTAATGGTTCAATGAAACCAGCAGAAAGACCAGCCGCTACACAGTTTTTAACCCAAGACTTACGTCTAACGCCAGTTTTGTACTTAATAACCTTAGGTTTGTTTATTGGTTTCCCTTCAACATTCGAAAGTAACATATCAATAGCTTGTTCATCAGTCATGTATTTATCGCAAAAAACTAACCCATTACCCGTTCTATTCTGTAATGGTATACGCCATTGCCAACCTGATTCTCTTGCAATTGAACGAGTATATAGGGGAGGCATGCCAACAGATTCTGTTTGCACCGCTACTGCACTATTACAAGGTAAATAATGGCTCCAATCGTCAAAGCCTGCATGTAGTGTTTGCTCAATAAGTAATGCACGAAAACCTGTGCAGTCGATGAACAAATCTCCCTCAATGACCCTATCATTATTTAGTTTAAGAGCTTTTATATATCCGTCATCTGGGTTTAATATCACTTCATCTATCGTACCTTCAACACGTTTAGCATCAAACTTTTCAGCAATACCTCGTAAAAACTTAGCGTACAATCCAGCATCCATATGATAAGCATGATTCATATCTTGATTAGCTAATACTGCAAATTTATTACTTCGGGCTCCTAAATGTTCAGCGACATAATCACCAATATCAGAAACCATACCTTTTTGTGAACCTTTAAGCCAAAAATGATGAAAGTCACATGCCCAACATCCTGGGCCTAAATAGCCGAATGAATGAATATAGTTTTCGTCTATGTTTTTCCAATTTTCAAAAGATATACCGAGTTTAAAAGTTGCATTGGTTGCAGCCATTATTTCTTTTTCATTTATACCTAAAAGTTGATGGAAAAAGTGGAGAGTAGGTATTGTCGCTTCACCAACACCAACTGTAGGGATAAGATCAGACTCAACTAAAGTTACATTAATACTACCTTTTAGTAGCTTACTAAGTGCCGCCGCAGCCATCCAACCAGCAGTTCCTCCACCAGCTATGACGACATTTTTAATTTTTTTATTCATAAGTAACTCCCAAACTGAATATTATCGTTTCAGTTTATTTAGTAGTTCGGCACGTAGTTTTCGTGCATGCAACTCATCTAATGGTAAATGTAATATATCTTTAACCTTGTCAGGAATATGTGAATGTTCATCTAACTCGTTATTAAAAATATAATGATCAAACACGTGTTTCCATGCTTGCCTTTGTTCAATTGGCAAGCTGCGTAAGGCTAAGATTGCAGCTGATAAAGCGTTGTTTGGACGCCCCAAGTACGCGGGGGTATCACGCCACCAGTGCGTTACAAGAACGTTGAGTGACGATAGCCCTTCAACATGATGCCACCACATACTAGGTAAGATTAGGGCGTCACCAGGCTCAAGCTCTGCAACTTGAGCATGATTTATAGCATCTCTAAATTTAGGAAACTGTTCATAATCGGGATCACTAAAATCTACCATGGAGATCTCTTGTCCTCCAGGCGCAAATTCAATTGGTCCAGGATACAGATTGCTTATTTGACTAGGTGGAAATAGGGTAAACCTACGTCTACCTACGACGTTACACGCTAAGTTGGTAGGGAAATCATAATGTGCCGCTATTCGACTTTGATTCCCTAACCAAAGGCTAGTAAGAGGCTTTGTATTAGGGATTTTAGCTGAATTTTCATCTAAAAATTTAGGAAACCAACGACTAGCATCTGTAGAGCCCACATACATAGTTGGTGGTTCCGAATCATCTCTGTGCTTTAATAAACTATCTAATACTAAGTTGAGATCGACCTTAGAGCCTGTAAAATTAAAACCGGATAAGTCATCATTATAATACACTCGTCCTTTATTCTCAGGAGGGCCGTAGCTAGCATTAATGGGTTCGCCGCTATATACAGAGCGGATATAGTCGACCGCCTCAACATCCCCTTGTTTTGCAGCTTTAACAATAGGCCAATCTGCATAAATTCCTTTCAAAACTATGGGGGTAGGGGAATAAAGCACGTTTTCAGGAATCGCGTGCCTATCAACACCTTCTAGTTCAGGAACTTTTGTTGCAATATTCAACATTGTAATTATGCGAGTCCAAGTTGCTCGTTTTTACGGCGAATAAGGTGAGCTACATTACCCTGAGATGCCATAGTCATATGAATGGCTTTCAAATAACCTGAACTTACTAAATCAGCTAATTTTTCAGCAGGAAGTTGCTCAAGTTTTTCTTCATTAATAGTGTAAAAACCAATCATTTGATATTGTGAACCGTCATTTAGCTGAACATCTAAAGTAAACGGTTCAAGTAAATCAAGCTCTGTTAAGCACTTAATAAAATTAGTGTTTTGGTTAACTCCGTTATGCAGTGTTTCCATCATATCTGCAATAGTATCAAGATAGTCGCTGTTACCACCAAATTCTAAAAATAAAGATTCACCGACATCTTTGTTCACTCTTTTGTTATCCATATCTAACGCTAGAATGCGATCTTCTTGCTCTCGGCCATCGATAACTTTTTTTTGAGTGCCAATCGTAAATGGTTGTCTAGCTACTGATAGTGGAATATATCCGGCATCCCAGCCTTTATCATTTAAAAATAAATTTTCTTCATGTTGAAAACCAAATAAAGATACTGGTACAAATTGACCTGTATCTGCATCTTTTTGAAAGAAAATCGGATAGTAAGCCTGAATAGCACGAAACTCTTCGACAAAGGTAAGGCTGTACCATATGTTGTCACCGAATTCTTTACTTCTGACTGTGTTAATTTTTATGTCTTTGTGATCTACGTTATTAACTATTTGATGTTGTCCCATGTTGACTCCAATTTATTATTATATTTTAGACAGACCAAACTGCTTTATTTTATTTAATAAAGCACGGTTGCTAGGCAACACTTTTAGTAATTGCTCTGTTATTTTCCTATTTTCTTGAAATAAGTATTCAGCTTTCGTAGTCTCAAGTTCATATTTTCTATTGAAGCTAATATCAGTCTTTGCTCCCATACCATAATAAACATATTGGTAACTAGCTGATGGAAATAATTCTTCCGTAAAGCGAGTGTCATAATTATAAGGCGACTGAATTTTCCATAAAGCTAATTTAGTTTGTAATTGTTCTGGTATTGAATTTATAGCTTTATTATCTAACCAATATTGGCTATCAGTTCGATTTGATAATACATAATGTAGTTTAAGAAACTCAATGATTTGTTGCCATCTGTTAAGGAATTTATCGTTAAAGCGGGTTGCAATGTGTTCCATAGAAGCTCTATTTTTAGGTAGTTGATTAGCTATGAACTTGGCAGATTGCTCAATTAATGCGATGGCCGAGGCTTCTAGGGGTTCAATGAATCCGGCTGACATACCTACAGCTACAACATTTTGATGCCAAAACTTTTCTCTATGCCCTGGATTAATTGATAGTTTTCGGATATTAACTTTTTCTTGCTCTTGTTTACCAAGTGACGGAGATATGTATTTTCTTAACGTTTCCTCTGCTTCTTCATCACTGCAATGAGCCGATGAATAAACATACCCTGTACCTCTTCTACTTTGCAGACCGATATCCCATATCCACCCATTTTTTTGTGCAGTAGAAATTGTAGCTGATGCAATATCTTGCTCTGGATCTTTATAAGGAACTTGTACTGCTAGCGCAGAATCATTAAATAGAAATTGTTGCTGGGATAGAAAAGGAATTTTATAATGTTTATCTAATAACAAGCCATGCAGGCCTGAACAGTCAATAAACAGATCTCCAGAGATATCACCAAATTCCTTTGTAATAACCGATTTTATGTCGCCATTAGGATGTGAGTTCACGCCACAAATATCACCCAAAACCTGTGTCACACCTAACTTATCGATACAGTGTTTTTGTAAGAATGGAACAAATTTCCCTGCATCAAAATGATAGCCATAATTGTTGGCAAATGAATATTCAGGTGTTGTAATTTGTTTAGGTGCTAAATTGTGCTCACATAAAATTGTTTGGCTGCAAACTGCATTGGAAAGGGATACTTGATCTCTGTATTTATACCAGTGTTTTGCCAAATTTATTTCGTGGAATTGACTAGGTAAAGAAAATGGGTGGTAATAGATATCTTCATTGTTCTTTGATACATTTGCCCCCCAGTTCACAAACTTAGATGCTTGTTTAAAGCTAGCATCGCATTCAGTTAAAAACTCAGCTTCAGATATCCCCAATTCTTTAAGGGTTTCACGCATAGAAGGCCATGTGCCCTCGCCAACGCCAATAGGCATTACATTAGGCGATTCTACCACGTATATTTGAACACTGTCAGAATTACCCACAATTGTATGTTCAGCTGCTATTTTACCAGCTGTTATCCAACCAGCGGTTCCACCGCCAACTATAACTATTTTTTTTATTTGATCTGACATACAACTAATTCTATCTAAATATTTTTTAACTGATTATTGAAAATTAACTGTAACTGATTACTAGACTTGTTGTAATAAGCATTTAAAAAATATCTGATGATTTTAATGTTTAAATTAATATAGGTGAATGGAATAAAACCGCGGGATATCCCGCGGGATATCCCGCGGTTTTCGGTTTCAAACTAAGTTATTATATTAATAATAACGAATTAGAATGGATTAGAAGCTATATCTAGCACCAATCGCATAACGAGCCCCCGTTTGAGTAACATTAAGAACTTGATAAGTTGAACGTCCACGAGAACGAGTATATTCATTAGTTATGTTAATGCCTTCTAAAAATACTGTTAAACCTTCAACCTGCGGTAAGTCATAGTTAACACTCAAATCTAATTGGCTGTATTCTTCGGTATATTTAGGGTTGGTATCTGCATTTTCCCACCATGATACTAAGAACTCATCACGCCAGTTATAAGCTAAACGAATCTGTAATCCTGAAGCGTCATAGAAACCTACTAAGTTAGCACTATCACTGATATTTGTTTCAGGATCTGCACCTTCAATTGTAAGTGAAGAGTCATCGTACTGATTATCTGTACTTACGACTGTATAGTTACCTATTACACCATAGCCAGTTTCACCAAACATGTGTTGAACTGTGAATTCAGCACCAGTATATCCCTGCGTCTCATCACTATTAGCTGGCTGTGTACTGTTACTGTAGTCTATAAGAGGATCAGTTGAGACTGACTCAATAATAATAGATCCGGCACTATTTAGATAAACTTCATCAGTATCGCCATAATTATCATATATCCATTGTCTAACATCACCTGCATTGTTAGCACCAAGTGCAGTTACTGCTTCTGTCCAACGCTCACCACCTAAAGGTGTTCTGATTTGTGGTACTTCAATAGTTAACGGGTTACTAGTAATACCATTAGTAATGCTCTTGTCGAACAAGGCGACTGAAGCATAACTGCCTTCGTCATAGTAGTATTCAAATGATATATCTAAGTTAGTTGACTCAAGTGGTAACAAGCCTGGAGTCCCTGTGTCGATACTACCACCAGATTCGTTATATTGATTACCAACATTAGCTCCAGCTACTAAACTGCTGTAATCTGCACGGTTAATAGATTTACCGTATGCAAATCTTAGAACCATATCGTCTGTTAATTCTAAATTAACATTCAGTGATGGTAATGTATTACTGTAGTCTGCTGTACGGGTCTGATATTCAAAATCATCAGCAATGTCTACATAAATTAGCTCAGTGTCACCTTGCCAAATCGTATATGTTTCTTTAGATTGGACTGAAGAGGTGCTTGTGACTTCTGTTTCTTCGTGTCTTACACCAAAGTGAACATCGTAGTACATATCACCAATTTCACCATTATAGTTATATTGGAAATATAACGATGTTGTTGTTTCTTCAACATTTCTATCTAATCCAGCAGCATAGTTGTTGGAAGGACAGAAATTAGTTCCGCAATCTGTATCAGTTCGCTCTAAACCATAAAGTGCTTCTGCAATTGGAATAATAGTGTCAAAATCCCACTTGTAATAAGTGTCAACGGTCGTCCAACCAGAAACATCAGGGCCTTCTGGAAAATTAAAATTACCTTTATCTAAATCTAGATTGTCATATATTGAACTTACCGGTAACTGAGAAGCATCAAATACGCCTGTGCCTCGCCCTCCCCAATCATCTCGCTGAACTTGAGGAGCTTCACGTCTATGATTTTTCGCTGTGATAGTACCAACACCAAAGTCGATTGAACCATAATCATTTAGATTGTAATCACCTGATAATTGAAATTGGT
Organism: Psychrosphaera sp.; assembly: GCA_034111705.1. Taxonomy (GTDB): domain Bacteria; phylum Pseudomonadota; class Gammaproteobacteria; order Enterobacterales; family Alteromonadaceae; genus Psychrosphaera. The sequence goes on along the minus strand of JAWUWS010000006.1, from coordinate 2,217 downwards.
CAATGCTATTTTCGCTTCGATCATTTCTAAACCAAGAGCCTGCAACTTCCATAGATTCAGGTGTTAAGTTTTCAGCACCCAACACTTTTAAATGAGGAATGGTTCCAGTAAAGTCAACAGCTGCACCTTCACGGATACGAGACATGAGTGAAACGCTGTTCGATGAGCCATATTTGCTATTAGGTAAGTTAGAGGCTTCAGACGTGTGAGCATCTATTTTAAGACCCAAATCATCGTTTACTTTCCAATCGAAGTTAAAGCCAAGCATTGTCGATTCTTCAACGGTTGCTGCATCACGAGCACCCATTGATAAGTCTTGCGTATCACCTGGGTAAGTCTCGCTGTATAATAATGGAGATGCAATCGGACCATCTGACCATACATTTTCTGAAGGAGCAAATGTGAACCAAGCTGACACATCATTATATTGAACATCTACTTCTTTCTTAACATACATAGCATCAACAGTCGCACGTATGTTTTCAGCTAGTTGATATTGTAAGACTAAATGAGTGTTTAAACGTTTACGTTGTTGCTCTTCAAATTTATAAACAGTCGTTTGAGGAACTGAATAAATACTGTCACTAGATGGATCTGGACGGTTGACTTGGTTATCATAAGGAACACCACCCCAAGTTGCATTTGAACCACTCCAATCTTGATCTTGTACAGCTTCAAAAGAACGGAAACCTGTTCCTACTTCAGCTTGCTGACTACCAGATTCTCGTTCTGCATAGTTAGCTGTAATTGATACACCTAATTTACCATCAGCTAAGACTGTAGAATAAATTCCCGAAAGTTCAGGAGTAACACTACCATCAACTGTTGATGTGTCATTAAGGATTTTTGCTGCAAAACTAGCTTTAGTTACACCTAAAGATAATGGCTGATTGGTTACTAGATTAATTGTTGCACCAATACCACCTGCAGGTAAGCTTGCTTTAGTAGTTTTATTAACTTCTAAGCCTGAAATTCCTTCAGCTGATAAATTATCGAAGTTAAATGAACGGTCACCATTGGTGTTAACCATTTGGCGCCCATTTAATGTAACCATGTTACGTTGAGCCGAAAAACCACGAACGGTAACTTTTTGACCTTCGCCATTGCTACGGTCAATTGATACACCTGAAATACGCTGAAGTGATTCAGCCAAGTTTGTATCAGGGAATTTACCCATATCTTCTGAAGAGATTGTATCTACAATACCTGTTGATGAGCGTTTAGCATCCATTGATTTTATTACTGAACCACGAATACCTTTTATTTCGATTACTTCTACTACGTCGTCTGCTTCATCAGCTGCGTAAACCATAGGAGCAGAAAATGCACCTAAGGCGATTGATAAGCTGGTTGCTATTTGTGTTTTTGTAAAGCGATTATTTTTCATATTATTCTCGCATTTCCTGTTGATGTTGTGATTTTATTTTAATTAGTCTGCACTGTAAGCGCTTACATGAGATGATTGTGAGTCTGAAAGCGCTTACATTGATAAAATAATGCAAAATATATATGACGTCAAGGATAAAATCATAATGATTATATAGAGTTAAAACTCTACAGAGCCACGTGGCACATGTTCTATAGGGGAACGTCTAAATATTCGAAATTTTATAAAAATATTATTGTAAGCGCTTACATAAGGTGTTTGAATAGTTGCAAAATAATACCAATAAGAGCTAATTATGGAAGCCACTAATTCAGTCAACTCAAGTAACAAACAATCAGATACGTTGTCCTTAAAAGAAAAAGTAGGTTATGCATGTGGTGACGTCGCCTCAAACTTCTACTGGCGCGTATTCGATGTGTTTTTGTTTATCTTTTATACCGACGTGTTTGGTTTATCTGCAACTGCTGTAGGTACCATGATGTTGGTGACTCGCTTAATCGATGCTTTTTCAGATCCTCTTATGGGGGCAATGGCCGACAGGACTTCTACTAAGTACGGTAAGTTTAGACCTTATCTCCTCTGGGGCATAATTCCTATAGTGGCTGCTGGTATCTTAACCTTCACTGTTCCAGATGTGGGTGACTCGGGTAAATTGGTTTGGGCGTATGCTACTTATATCTTTATGATGTTGGCTTATACCTTTATAAATGTACCTTATGGCGCGTTAATGGGCGTTATTACATCAGACTCAAATCAACGTACTACATTAACGAGCTTTCGTTTTATTGGCGCATTCTCTGGCGGTACTCTAGTAGCTTACTTAACACCTG
>JAWUWS010000005.1:0-15407 GCA_034111705.1 Psychrosphaera sp. | reverse complement strand
TGTGCATTCTGGTCAATTAAGGTATTTAATTCACCCTGTAAAATACCGAGGTCTATTAAACCTTGAGTGATCACTTCTACAGATAAATCCGTTAAGTCTTTTAATCTAGCGCCCGGTTTTATCGCATCAAATACCGCTTGCTGTGTATTTAATACCAGTTGATAAATGGCTTTTTGCTCTGGGCTAAATTGGCCACTTACTGGAAAGGTTCTCGTGATATCCGCTGCATAACCTTCAAGTTCACAACCGGCATCGATCAGCACTAAATCGTCTGGATTTATCTCATCTTTATTTTCTGTGTAATGCAATATACAAGCATTATCGCCACCACCGACAATAGTGCCATAAGCTGGGTAACGTGCATTGTGCATAGCAAAGTGATGATGTATTTCGGCCTCAAGTTGATATTCAGTCACTGTTTTGTTTGCTTTAATTTGTGTTGCCGAAAATAACATAGCACGTTTATGTGCCTCGGCAGATATCTCGCAGGCGTGGCGCATAACTGCAATTTCATTATCCGATTTAAACAATCGCATTTCATGAATTAGTGGACGCACATCAATTTGGTGATCTGGTGCAGAAAGTCCGATTCGAGTGGAGGCTCTTAACGTGGCTAAGCAAGTATAGATCTGCTTATCGGTAGCCTCATCTTCACCTTGCGACCAATATAAAACATCTTTATCGTTAAGACTGTTTTTTAATATATTGTCTAACTCATCCAATGAAGCTGCATGGTCAAATAAATATTGCTGTTTAGCTAACTCTTTGCCTATGCGGCGACCTTGCCAAATCTCAGCAGTTTTATCTTTTGCTCGGCAAATCAAACTGGTTTTATTCGCACCATTTGTTTTTTCTAAAATCAAATAAGCATCCGGCTCTGGAAAGCCGGTTAAATAATGAAAGTCACTGTTTTGTCTAAAGCCATATTCTGTATCTCTACTGCGTGTCACTTCTTTTGCTGCACGGATGATCACGACACTATTATCCATGAGTTGTTCTAATAACAGTTCACGGCGCTGTTTAAATTCAGAAAAAGGAATACTGCTCATAAATAAATTACGACTCTTAAGTAAACAGGTTAAAGACTAATGAAGTGTTTTAGATTCAGATTTTGGCTCATTTACCGCTTTACCAAATTCTTGATGGCATAACACAGCTGAAATACGCACAAACTCAATCACTTCATAAAAGTCAGCTTGGCTCTCATTGTCTTCATCAAGTTGTGTGTCCATACGAGTGATATTGGTAAAGTCTTCTATAATTTCACGAGCCTCATTAGATGACATAGTTAAATCACGTTTGTTAAAACCAAAACCAACTAAGAAATATTGCACCCAGTTTAATAATTCTTCTGCTTGGTCGGTTAATGACTCTTCATCGTCCAATAAAAACATCTCAAACGACATATCTTCTGATTCAAATTGATTGAATAACTTTTCAACTATAGTGTCGGCAGCGTTTTTCAATGAACCTTTAACCGTTAACCCATTGTTAAATAGTTCAGCCATGTGTTCTAAATAGTCATTAGACTCTCTAAACATACCTCCAGCAATGAGGCCGGTCAGTAAGCCATGTAATTCGCTAGCGCTCGCGGTAAAGTCGTGTTCATTTAATAAAGAAACTAACTGCTCATGATCCATAAATGTGCCCTTTCAATTTGATTCCCTGATGTTAGCAACAACACATAAGAATCAATGGTCAAAATTAAGTGTAAATTCAATTACAAAAAGAGACGCTAGTTTACCACTTTTTTAATAACTCTGGGTAGTGCTAGAGCCTTATAAGCCTTTAACAATAAAGTGCATTTGCTTTATATCTAGTCAATTTGACAATTAATTATTCATTTGACTAAAAAAGTCTATTTTTACCCTTGAGCATAATCCTATACCTGTTATATTCCGCCAAGAAATAGAATAACGATTATCAGTGCATTTATGTTATTGGTGTATTGCTATTGATTAGGCTATTTTTAATATGGTACCTGGGGTGTTTGACAGAAAATTGTATCCCTGAGCCGATAATACTTTTACAGGAGAGTATCTTATTTACTATTGCGCAAGCTCGACTCACTTCGGTGGGCAATCGAGAAGCCTACGGTAAAAATATATTTTCCGCCCTGAACACGTCGGTTGTTCATGGGTTAGGTTTTCATCGGCACCTTGGGGCCACCATTATTAAACTTATGACTGTCTAGTTTTTAATCTAAAAACGCAGAAATCAACTTTACTCATCCTTGCTTCGATACTAATCCAATGTTTTTGTCAATTAAATGCAAAAAATAGAATATCCCCACTTGTATTTATTTGTAAATATACATCTAATAGTATCTATTCATTGTGTTGATTTATTAGCGTCAATAAATCACTAGCTTTCAAGTTACGTGCAGGTGTTCCTATCTCAAAATTTTGGCTAAAAACCAGCCCTTTTACATTCCTGTTCCTTTTCTTTAGTGCTTTTAATATTGCAGCGGCCAAATCCCCTAAAAATATCGAGTCCGAACAGGTTAACCTTTTATTTACCGCAGATATGAATGAGATCAGTTCAGAACAAAAAGGTGGTTATGCAGAAATTGCTTATTTTATTAAACAGCAACGAGCATTAAATACGCCATTTTTCTTTCTGTTTGGTGGTGGCAGTATTGGTCCAAGTAAATTAGCTTCATTTGACCGAGGCTCTCACACCATTGATTTACTCAACTCAATAGAGCCTGATGTTATGGCGATAACCAAACGCGACTTTAGCTTTTTTGAAGATGAGCTTTCGTTGCGATCTTATGAAGCAGCCTTCCCATTCGTAACTACTAATGTTATTGATAAAGAAACCAACCGTCCTTTAAATGGTTTGCTACCGTCAGTTATTACTCAGCAAGGTAATTATAAGATTGGTATCGTAAGTACCATGGCTAAAAGTGCAATTGAAGAGTACAACCTAAAACGCATTATTATAAATGACGAGAGGACCTCCGTTAAATCAGAGGTTAAAAAGTTAAGAGCCAAAAATGTCGATCTCATTATCTTACTCCACTCTAGTAGAGAAAATGATGTTGTTTCATTATTGGATGACGGTACCGTTGATTTAGTTTTACAAAAAAACTTAAATACCAAAGTCATTAAAGACCAACAAGCTAACATTGAAAATCCACGTTATATTGTTGTAAATAATATTGATGAATTTGCTTTTATTAATCTATCTGGTGTAAAAAGCAAAAAACTAACCATTAACACAACATTTCGATCTTATAGACCTCTCGACAAAGATGTAGAAACACAACGTAAAGTAGACCAATATAAAGCTCGACTGTCTAATTTACTTGATGAAGTAATAGGGACGGTTCAAGCGCCTATGAATACTCAGCGAATAGTTGTAAGACAACAAGAAAGTGCATTTGCTAATTTAATTACTGACGCGTTGAGAGATTATACCCATGCGGATATTGCGGTATTAAACGGAGGGTCAATCCGAGGTGAAAGTATATATAGCATTGGACAGAGTATTAGTCGACGCCATGTAATATCTGAACTGCCTTACCGTAGCCACATCTTATTATTGAATATTTCTGGAAAACAAATACAACAAGCTATCGAACATGGTTTAAGTGGGATCGAAAATGGATTAGGTCGATTTTTGCATGTTTCTGGCCTGTCTGTTGTTTATGATACCAGCCTACCTCATCATCACCGTGTTATTTCCATTAAACACAACAACGAAATATTAATCCTTGATAAAATGTACTCGGTAGCAATGTCTGATTATTTAGCTAGCGGTGGTGATAGTCATACTACCTGGAAGAATGCTGAAAGACTTGAATATAGCAGACAAAAACACATGTTAATCTCGGATATTGTGATCAACTACATTCGCCAAAAAGGCAATGTAGAGCAAAAAGTTGAATATAGACTTATTGATAAAAATAAAGGAGTACTTTAGTGACTCAAACAAAAAAATTTAGCAAGAGGTACTCCCTAGGCTCTTTGGTCTCTATTGGGTTTATTATCATCATTGTCTTAACTATTGTTAGTACGGTTGTTGCTTATGAACGATTAATAAATTTTAATAACATTTTATCTGATGTTACCGAAAAGAGTTTGCCAGAAGCAGCTAAAGCAGGCCAACTTAATAATGTGTTAAAAGAAGTACTGTATTTAACTGAGCGATTAACTAACTCAACGAACCTAGCATCACGTAGAATTGCGATTGATAAATTAAAAATACAAAATGAATTATTACTAGATACTCTTGAACAGCTTGAGGGTACTGTGCATTTGCATAACCAAATAAACACAGCAAGAAGAGAAATTGAGCAACTTGATAAGCTTGTTATCACTCGACTTAATAATGCTTATAAAATACAACAATTAAACCAAGTCATATACGAAACACACGACCATATCGTTGCGCAATTAAACCAACAAAAAACATCTGCTGATATTGAAAAAAGTTTGATGTTACTCATACAAATAGCCAATTTAACGTACAAAGCTCAAAATATAGATAGGCTTCAAACGGTAAGACAGACTGCTAAAGCAGTTGATATGAAGTTTGAGCAGGTTTTGCAAAGCAGTGTAAAATTGCAATCTCAAATTAGTGAAACAACGATTTCTGACATAAAAAAACTTAGGTCTTTATTACTAAATGAAGATGCTTGGTTTAGTTTGACATTAGAGCAATTACAAATTGTAGGTAGAGTAAGAGGCCGTGGTAATTTTTTACATAATCTAATTCTCGATATTACGATTATCTCTGAAGCTAAATATTATGAGATGAATAAATCCATTATTCAAAATGCAAAATCGGCAGCTACGGATATATCACAACAAGTGAGCTGGGTTATAAGTTTAAGTATTGTGCTTTTATTGCTTATGACCGCCACCATTTACTTTATAAAAAATAAAATTGTCGCTAGATTATTATTACTAAATGACAGTGTATTAAAGCGTATTCAGTCTGAGGATGTGCCTATTGATGTTTCAGGTAAAGATGAAATAAGTCACTTAGCTCAGTCCTTTGTTTATTTTTCCGAAAAGGTAGAAGAGCAGAAACAACAGCTACAAGTGTTATCCCTTACTGATGTTCTCACTAATTTACCGAATAGAAGAGCCATGGACGAACGTTTAGAATACGAAGTTCATAGCGCAAAACGTAATCAGAGTTACTTATCTATTATCATATTAGATATTGATGAGTTTAAACCTTACAATGACTTTTATGGTCATATTGCTGGTGATGAATGTTTAAAAACGGTAGCAGAAAGACTAAAAAACATTCAGCAAAGAGATAGTGACTTTATTGCCCGTTACGGTGGTGAGGAATTTGTGATGTTACTGCCTACAACTGAAAAACAAGGGGCGATTAAAATAACAGAGCGAATCAAAGAGATGTTTGAAACACTCAATATTCCACATAACAAAAGCAAGGTTACTGACCATATTACTGTCAGCATGGGTATTGCCACTTTTGCCCATAATGAAATATCCAATGCACACAAAATGCTAAACATTGCAGATGAAGCCTTATATCGCGCTAAGGCGATGGGGCGTAATAGTTTTATTCACACTGACGATCTTTAAACGCTTAACGGTAAGGTTTGATATAAATATCAAACACATGGTTTTAATTGAATTAGAACCATGTATTTATTGTTGTTATTTACTAACAGCTAACGATTTACTTTCTTGCCACTAGGTGAATTGCACTGGTTGAGCGCTCAAGAAAACCGCCTTCGCAATAACCCAAATAATATAACCACAAACGTTTAAATTTTTCGTCATAGCCAAAGGTTTGTAACTCATTCCACGAGTCCAAAAAGCGGGTACGCCAATGAGCTAAGGTTTTTGCATAATCTAAACCTATGTCATCTATCGACTCGATAACCAAATTACTGTGATCTGTCATGTGTTGAGTTAAGCTATTAATAGATGGTAAAAAGCCTCCAGGGAATATATAGCGCTGAATAAAGTCTACGTTTGTACGGTAATAATCAAATCGTTGGTCTGCAATCGTAATTGATTGAATAAGTAACTTACCACCTGCTTTCAATCTATCATTACATTGTTGAAAAAAGCTTGATAGGTATTCATAACCAACCGCTTCTATCATTTCAATGGACACAACTTTATCGTATTGACCTTCTAACTCACGGTAGTCTTTTTTAAGCAGATTAATCTTATTCGTTAACCCAAGAGCTTCAATTCTTTGTTGAGCGTATTTATATTGCTCTTCAGAAATAGTGGTTGTCGTTACATGGCAACCATAATTTTGAGCGGCGAATATTGCTAATCCCCCCCAACCAGAACCAATTTCCAATAATGTATCAGACGGTTGTAAATCTAAACGCTGACATATTGTATGTAATTTATGAATCTGAGCGTCTGATAATGATGCATCTTTAGAAGGATATATAGCGCTGGAGTACATCATTTCAGGGTCTAAAAATCGAGTGTAAAGATCATTACCTAAGTCGTAATGAGCTAAAATATTCTTTTTGGAACCTGCGTGGTTATTACGATTTAATTTATGAAAAACTGCATTTTTAATTTTATTTAGCCAAGACTGCTTGCTTTCTACCTGGTCAGTTTGCTCTTGCGCCTTGGCAAATATTCTTATTACATTAGTCAGTTCAGAGCTACTCCACTTACCTTCAATAAATGCTTCTGCTGCGCCAATACTGCCGCCTTTAACAAAGTCTTTGTATACTGAAACATCGTGGATATACATTTTAGCTGTAGGGGACATACCATCGTATTCACTAGGGTAAAAGCTATGCTCTCCATCTTCAATAACTTCTATTTGCCCATATTCTAGTGTAGAAAAAACGGATAACACCATTTTCTTACATTTTTGTTCTAACCAAGTTACTTTTCTTGTTATTGTATTTTCATTATTTTTGGTTACTGCTTGTTCCATAGGATATTCCTTATTTCTATCTGATCTTTTCGCTGATCTTTTTGCTAATTTTTTTTACAGATCTGTTTTTTTGTTAATCTTAGGTTCTGTGTTAGTTTGATAACTAACAAATGGTACCCGCTTGACAAATAACTTTAACGCCTGCCAATATATTAAAACGACGATTTTCAACGTCATTACGGGAAAGCCAAACAGTACTTTGATTAATTCAGACTTACTCATTAAACGTTTCTTTAACGACAAAGTTGCATCAAATATTTTGGTACTATTTTCATTTTTACCATTCTTACTGTTATTTTTTAGCATCTGTGTCGTTTCATTAATTTTATGATTTTCTATATGTATTAATAATCCATCATTTTTGTCATTGGGTGATTTAACGTGCCACAGATAAGTCATATCAAGGTTTAGAAAAGGTGATACATGGAACACTTTTTGTGTTGTTTGACGCTTATTTTGTAAACTATCTAGCTTCACTAAATAATAGTGTCGTTGATTCCAAGGCGTGTTACTCACCTCAGCTAACATGTATTTGACTTCACCTTCACTGTCATAACAAAAATAGAAGTTTGCAGGACTAAAGTACAAACCAAAACAGCGAACTTGAGCCAACATAATCACTTTATCGATTGCCACTTTATCGATATTCGTGTTACTAGCATCATCATTGACAGCCAGTTCGTTTACTTTATTGGTAATACGTTGCTTAATTGAAGTGAGATCACTCTTATCTTCACTTTTTATACGATCGTTTTTTATATAATCTTCTTGCTTAAATCGAAGAGGATGATACCAACGAGTACCAAACACCCCTTTGCTAAAGCCAGATTTTGATACTTCATCAATATCTAATGCCATCATATACAATGAATAACCAAAGCGATTTAACGCAGGCACAAAACGTTGATGCCTAATTTGGCCTACATAAATACTACTTTTGATATCAGTCATGATTAGCAGCTGACGTGTTATTTAATGTGTTTTTATCTAGATGACAATCAAATCTAGCGGCCACATCGACGGCACTACGTACACCGTCTTCATGGAAGCCGTTATACCAATATGCACCAGCAAAGTGAGTTTGTTGTTTCCCACAAATTTGATCTCGTTGTTGCTGCGATTTAATTAAGTCCATAGTAAATAAAGGGTGCTGGTAGGTGAACTCTCGTAATATTTTAGACGGGTCTATCGACTCTTTTTGATTTAACGTTACACAGAAAGTATGACGAGCATCAAGCCCTTGTAATATGTTCATATTGTAAGTAACGCTAGCTGGTTTTACTCTGTCATCCGTTAATTGATAATTCCAACTTGCCCACGCTTTTTTGCGCTTTGGTAACAAGTTTATATCTGTATGTAATATCACTGAATTATCGCTGTAAGTCATTGCTGATAATATATTAGTTTCAGTTTTAGTTGCGTCTGTCAGTAAAGATAAGGCCTGATCTGAGTGACACGCTATAACCACATCATCAAAAGTTTGGGTTGTACTATCTTCAAAATGTACTTGTACTTGGCCATTATCTCTGGTTATGCTTTTAATACCTGCATCAACCACAATGTTGTCTTTAAAGGGTTCACACAAAGGCGCAAAATAGCTTCTTGATCCATTTGGTATGACATACCACTGTGGGCGGTCTGAGATGTTTAACAGCCCATGATTGTTAAAAAACTGTACAAAGAACTTAAACTGAAAACGAGACATCTGCTCCAAGGAACTTGACCAAATGGCCGCCCCCATTGGCAATATATAATGTTTAGCAAAGTAATCACTAAAGTTATTGTCTTGTAAGAACTCACCTAAGGTATATTCCTCAACATAGTCTTGGGTTTTGTAAACTTGTTTACATAGCTTGTTAAAACGTAAAATTTCTTTTATTAACAGCCAAAATCTAGGGTTAAATAGATTACGTCTTTGTGCGAATAGAGTGTCTAAGTCACGACCATTGTATTCAAGTTTTGTTTGGCAATTGTGTACCGAAAAACTCATTTCAGATTCTTGTTTCTCAATACCTATTTCATCTAATAACGCTAAAAAGTTTGGGTAGGTTTTATCATTAAAAACGATAAACCCAGTATCTATAGCAAAGCCCTCTCCATCAACTTCAACATCTACCGTGGCTGTATGACCTCCAATAATTGGAGCCTTTTCAAATACGGTAACCTTATGTTTTTTTGATAATAAATAAGCGGCCGTTAAACCTGAGATTCCAGAACCGATAATGGCGATGTTTTTCATTTTTTAATGTCTCTTGATTGCGTCTCTTTTAAACTAGAGCTTTTTAAAATAAGTCTTTGCCAAATACAAGTTGGTAACACTGACAAAAGCTTTAACGTTAAAGTTAAACGTTTAGGGAAATGTAAATATTGTTTCTTCTTTTTAATACCAGTAAATATTCTCTGTGCCGCATCCTCAGGAGAGATCATAAAGGGCATATCAAAATCATTAACTGATGTTAGCGGTGTACGCACAAAACCAGGATGAACTAAAGTTACACCAATATCATAAAAGACGAGATCTAACCTAAGACTGTCAGCTAAATAATCTACACCTGCTTTAGATGCGCCATAAGCTTGAGCTTTAGGGAAAGGCAAAATAGTGGCGCTTGAGCTGATAAATACAACTTGGCCGCCCTTTTTTACTTTTGGTAAAAAATACTTTAGCAACTTACCCAATGAGATAAGATTGGTATTGATAATATCGGCAAAAAGGTCTGCATCAAATTGCATTGGATCGTCTATATAACGACAATCCCCAGCATTCAAAATTAAAGTATCAAGGTTTTTAACCTGCTGAGACGCCTGTTCTATTTCAGTTTCATTGTTAACATCAAACGCTAATGTATTTTGTGTGATGGCCGCTAATTCATTAAGCTTGGTTTGATTACGCCCACACGCCGTTACAATATAATTTTTATTTACATAATGATTAACCAGAGCTTCACCTATGCCTGATGTAGCTCCGGTGATGAGTACATTTATATTATTAACGTCTTTACTCATTAGCTTGCAGCCCTGTTTTTAATCCACGTTATTAACCGACCTACAAAAGGGAGCCTTTGATATAACATCTCACCAAGATCGACATAATCTCTGTGATAGATAACTTTATCATCAACAGATTTAAGGTGAGAACTACCAGAAACTGTGATTTTGTCACCACGGTTTAGCTGCTTATGTTGGTAAACCATTAGCCAGTAAATTGCAGCTTCGGTTTCTTTTTCAATAATATGGGTAACTGTGAACTGACATGAGGTTACATTTTGATATAAACCGTTGAAATAGTTTGCTAAGTCTGTAAAGCCATTGATCTCATGCATAGGATCAATAAAATTAACATCTTGATGATAAATACCTTCCAATAAATGTAAATTATCCGTTGCTAGCTGTTGATAAACTTCAACAAAATTAGTTAGCCACTGGGTATTTGCGTTTACGTCTTGTTTTTCATCAAACTGTGCATTAATGTTATTTACCATCTTTTACCCAATCCTTTTCTAGTGAATTGTGCTCAACAAATAGAGCCTGCGTAAACTTACTTATAAAAGTTTAATGCAGCTTCCCTTGCCTCTTTATGATCAACAATTGCTGGCCAATAAGCATCTAAATTATTTTTTTTGATATAGCCATGAGGTAAGTGAAGTTCCTTTATTGGCACTTCAGATAGCTCTGGTAAATACTTACGTATGAACTCACCATTTGGATCAAATCTTTTACTTTGTAATATTGGATTAAATATTCTGAAGTAAGGCTGTGCATCACAACCTGTGCTTGCAGCCCATTGCCAACCACCATTATTAGCGGCTAAGTCACCATCTATTAACTTCTGCATAAAGTACTTTTCACCTTGTCGCCAATCAATTAATAAATGTTTAGTTAAAAAGCTCGCCACTACCATGCGTAATCGGTTGTGCATCCAACCAGTTTGATTTAACTGCCTCATAGCAGCATCCACTAGTGGGTAACCAGTTTTACCGTTACACCAAGCGTTAAAATAACTTTCATTGTGCGGCCACAACGTCGATTTATATTTATCATTAAAACATTGGTGTTTACACAAATTGGGATTGTGAAAAATTAAATGACGATAAAAATCACGCCAAACAAGCTCGTTAATCCAAGTGAACAAAGGTAAGTCTGGTGACAGTAAAATATCTGGATGTTTATTTAATATAAGACGTAATAAATATCTTGGACTAATTGCGCCAATGGCTAGATAAGGTGATAAACCAGAGGTTGCCTTAATGGCAGGAAAGTCACGTTCTTCATCATAATAAGCTAACTTATCTTGAATAAAGCTAGGTATAACGAGCTGCTCTACAACATTAGCCAGAGGCCAAGATGCTGAGGGTGAGTCTGTGTCTCTTTTAGTTAGCTCTGACGGGCTGGTTTTAGCTGGGTCTGCTTCATTCTGTTCTGTTTGGATAAGCTTAGGGAAATAATCAAAGCCGTGATCTCTTATGTACTTAAGCCAAGCTCGTTTAAATGGCGTGAAAACTTTGTACATCTCATTACTTTGATTAAGCACTTTGCCTTTTGGTACAATCACATCCGACTCAAACAAGGTTAGATTAATTCCTGCATCTATACATTGCTGATCCCTAGCTTGTTCATTCACTTCTAGTTCAGAATTAGCAACCACTTCATTTGTATTATACCGCTTAGTTAATTCAGCTAAATATTGAATTTGCTGCTGAAAATCATCAACTTCTACAATGTCTAATTTAATATTTAGTTGAGTTAGTTGTTCCGATAGTTGCTTAACGTGGCGTTTAATTAAGTCTACTTTGATTGGTGACCAGTCGTGTAATTGCCATTGTTTTTCACTAATGAAAAATATTGCTTTGGCCATATTGGTAACGGACTCACTAGTGTTAGCCGAGCTGTTATTCGAAAGGCGGGTGTTGGAAAAACTATTAATAAAATACTGTAACGCAGGATTATCATGCGTTCTTAAATCATTCCTAAACCAAAAAATCACAAGACACCTCGATGCAGCAATTTATATAACTGCGTTGAATATCAACCTATTTATAACGTCCTACCCACCAAAATCAAATAATGATGAGTACTAATAACCGTATCTAAGTTTTAAATCTGCCGGGTACGGCTCTAAATAAGTTTGCTCTGAAAGGTATTCTTTTGGGTGTTCTAGTAGGTAATGCTTTATTAATGCCAAAGGCACCATTAATGGCATAACGCCTTGGCGGTATTCATCAATAACACTTGTCAGCTCTTTGCGCTGTTCGGCGTTAAGATGCTTGGAAAAGTATCCTTGGATATGCTGTAGTGTATTAGTATGAGATTTACGTGTTGCCTTTATTTTAAGCGCATCCATTAATTCATTAATGTATAAGCTTGCCATTTCATCTGCACTCATATCAGCATCTGCCAACAACCGACCTAGATTCTTATAAGCAACAATGTTATGGCTCATGATTGCGTATTTATGTTGGCTGTGAAATGTCATTAGTTTGTGCTTAGTTATACCATTGGCTACTAACTCTTTCCAACGTCGATAAGTATAAATGCGAGCGACAAAATTTTCACGAATAATAGGATCGTTTAGTCGGCCATTCTCTTCACAAGGTAGCAAAGGGTTTGCTTTCATAATTTCATTTGAAAATATGCCAATACCGTCAGACTTTAATGAATGCCCTTCTGGTGAATAAATTTTTACTCTTTCCATGCCACAGGTTGGGCTGTTGGCGCAAAATACATAACCCACCATGGTATCGGTTAATTTGGCTACTTTTTTACCGTATTCAATCAAAGGCTCGGTTACATCACCAGTACCATCAGGACGAGAAACCGCAATTACATCATCTTTTCTAATTTGCCTAATCGTTGGGCGAGGAATTGGCATACCTATGGCAACTTCCGGACAAAAAGCTTTATAAGTAACGTACTTACCAAGTTCCTTGTTACAGAAATTTGATGATTTGCTACTTGAGTCATACCTAACTTTCTCACCTGCTAAACAAGCACTAATACCTATTATTAATTCATCTTTGTTGAATATAGATTTTGCCATCTTAGTCCTTAATTTAGCTTTTAATTTAGCTTTTAATTTAGCTTCTTAGTAAAAATATCTAGTAAATAAACGAGCCAATAGGGTTCAACAACTTATTTATACCTTGAGTGAAATGTAATGAGTCACTCACTACGGTATAGCACAAACACCCCTGTTCAGATATCGGCTGATGTTGGTGATTTTTGTCTAACACGATAAAATCCCCCGCAAAATACTCTCCCATCTCATCCTTAAAGCTGCCTTCCAGTAATAAAGTTATCTCGTACCCATTGTGAGTATGTTCAGGAATAGTTCCACCCGCCTCTATACGTAATAAACTTGAACGAATATGGCCTTCATCTAATAGTATTCTTGAGCGACTTAACTTACCTATTTGGAGAGGTTTTCCGAGTGTCATTTTTTTCATTACATTTGGCAATGTATATTCAACACCACGAAATGACACACTAATAGGCGCATTATCCAACCTTACCTCAGGCTCAAAATCTGGTTCCATTTGCATTATGTTGTCTAACATAGTTTTAGCGTCAACATCGTGTTCAATATCATATTCCGCATTATCCGTAAGCGTTTGTTCAAAGCTTAGTTCTGCTTGGTGTTTAGTCAACTCTTCAATTTGTTTACTGCATTGTTGGCAAAAATCAGAATGGATTTTAATACCTGCAGAAATAGACGCTGGTAATTCACCATTAACGTGTTGCATTAACAATTCGATTTTAGGGTGATGATTAATCATTATTTTCTCCCAAATGCTCTTTAAGCCTACTTAACGCCAATCTTAGTCTGGACTTAACGGTGCCAATTGGTATATCAAGGTGTTGAGCCATCTGCTCCTGTGACATTTCCATAAAATAGTAAGCTTGAATGACTTCTTGCTGATTTTTTGGTAATTGTTCGATAACGGCTAGGATATTTTTTTGTTCTAAGTGATCAGAAAAAGGCTTTTCTTCAATAGCCTCATTCTCAATCATAGGCCATATATCATCGCTCAAATTATCTTCTTTGTTTGATTGCATTTTGCGTAATAAATCAAAGGTAACATTACGCATTATGGTGTATACCCAAGTGGTTGGCGCACCTTTACTTTGGTCAAACAGATGTGATTTTTTCCACACATTGGTCATGGTTTCTTGAACCACTTCATTGGCTAATGTTTTGTTCGCTAATTTTGACTGGGATATACGTAAAATTTTAGGCGCAAAAAAATTAAATAATTGCGTGAAAGCAGATTGATCTCGAGACGTTGCAACTGCATTTAGCCACAAACAAATATCCGTATGCTGAATATCATTAGACATAGAGCTTATTAAACTACCTGTAAATTTATTTAATACATTTGATTGTACAACTTGCATATCAACTGTCCATCACTAAACACATACATCTACATACGTAACTAATTTAATTTAAGATCAATTTAATTTTCAACTTTATAGAAATAATAAAAAACAGAGTGTGACGTAAGAATATATAACAAATTAAGGAATAGAATGAACGGGAGAATGGAATACATAAAATTACAATGCAGAAATAAAAAACGCACCTAATAAGGTGCGTTTATAATACGTAAAGATTCTCAGCTTAGTTACAAGCTTCTTTTAATCCTTTACCTGCTTTAAATGCAGGAACTTTTGCCGCTGCGATTTGAATAGCAGCACCAGTCTGTGGGTTACGACCAGTACGAGCAGCTCTGTCATTCACTTTGAATGTACCAAAACCTACCAAAGAAACATCACTACCATCAGCTAATTCAGCTGTGATTGCTGCTGTTGTTGCGTTTAACGCTTTTTCAGCATCAGCTTTCGAAATATCTGCGCCTAAAGAAATAGCTGCAATTAATTCACTTTTATTCATTTTTTTATTATTCCATTTATTGAATTTGGAAAACGAAATGTAAACGCTTCCTAAACAATAAGCAACCCCCAAACACCTATATATGCTAACTATTATGGTTTTTTATATGGTTTTCAGTAAAATTTATATAATTTGGGGAAATTATAAAGAAGAGTTTCGTAGATTTAGTTAACAAATTCCCCTTTTACACTGAACTGATTCTTAACATAATAAAGTTAATATAAATTTATATCTTCTATACGTCTGTTTTTTCAGCAGTCACTCTTATATTTACTTCCCAATAGCCTTAAATGGGTTTATTATCCGCTTGTTACATCTTCGGACAATGTGCCGTTGAATACAGGATTCTGCTAGAAAATATTTTCTGGGGCTGATCTAGGATTCGACAGGATTGATGATACCGGATGGAGCACGTCGAGGGACGGTTTGCCTCGTAAAAAGCCGTAAAAAAATAGTCGCAAACGACGAAAACTACGCACTAGCAGCTTAAGACCCTGCCAAGAGCTCTTTTGCCCTAGCTTCCGCTCGTAAGACGGGTAACAACAAATGATCAAAACCCAAACGAACTAGTGGCGCGGCTCCTGCCTGAGAGGCAACCCACGAAATATAATTCAGG
>JAWUWS010000004.1:0-20006 GCA_034111705.1 Psychrosphaera sp. | reverse complement strand
ATTAATTGTTGGGAATTATCGAGTTATATATAGTATTGGTGTATCGATTCAAATTTTGACTATTCGGAATTGTAAACAGATTCTAAAGTTTGGTATCGACGAATTATAACAAGTCAAATCACGCGGACTTGGTAAAAATGTAGCCAACTTTACCAAGCGGTGTTTAATACAATTGGTATAAGTCGTTTGTTGGACAAAATAAGAGGTTGGGGCGTTATTTGACTATACGCGCAGCTGATCCAAAACGTGTCTACTTTTACGAGGTCACATCAATATCACAGCTTCGAGCTTCTAGTTACGGGCTTCGAGTTTCTAGCCTTCAAGCCTTACCGCCTTCGAGCTTCCAGCTTTAAAACCTTCAAAAATAACAAAACCACCTATCTTTAAAACCCAAATAAAAAGCGAACTAAATAGTTCGCTTTTTTGATCTCGCTTTGCTTTTTATTTTGCTTACAGCTTACACGTTAAATTGGAAGTGGATAACGTCACAATCTTTAACTATGTAGCTTTTGCCTTCTGAGCGCAATTTAGCGGCGTTTTTAGCACCTTGTTCACGATTGTTATCAACAAAGTCTTGGTAGCCTATTGTTTCAGCTCGGATAAAGCCTTTTTCAAAGTCTGTGTGTATTTTACAAGCGGCTTGTGGCGCGGTAGAACCTTCTGTGTATGTCCAAGCTCTTACTTCTTTAACGCCAGCGGTGAAGTATGTGTTTAGTTCTAATAGTTCATAACCAGAACGAATAACACGGTTAAGTCCAGGTTCTTCCCAGCCTAAGTCTTCCATAAACTCAGTTAAGTCTTCTGGTTCTAACTCTGACAATTCAGATTCAATAGCGGCACACACTGCAACTACAACAGCGTTTTCGCTTGATGCAATTTCACGAACTTTGTCTAAGAATGGATTGTTTTCAAATCCATCTTCTGCCACGTTGGCAATGTACATTGTTGGCTTCATTGTTAGCAGGTTCAAGTAGCTAATTGCAGCAGCTTCTTCTTTTGTTAACTCTACAGAACGAGCCATGCCGCCTTCATCAATAATAGGTTTTAATTTTTCTAACACTTGAACTTCAAATTTAGCGTCAGCATCGCCGCCTTTGGCTTTTTTTGCATTACGGTATAGAGCATTGTCTATAGAGTCCATATCCGCTAATGCTAATTCCGTGTTGATAACGTCGATGTCTTCTTGTGGATCAACTTTACCAGCAACGTGAATAATATTATCGTCATCAAAACAACGTACAACATGACCAATTGCGTCAGTTTCACGAATGTTAGCTAAGAATTGATTACCTAAACCTTCGCCTTTAGATGCGCCTTTAACTAAGCCGGCTATATCAACAAACTCCATCGTCGTGGGTAATACGCGTTGTGGGTTCACAATTGCAGCTAAATTATCTAAACCTAAATCAGGTACTGGAACCACGCCAGTATTTGGCTCTATGGTACAGAATGGGAAGTTGGCAGCTTCAATACCAGCTTTTGTTAGCGCGTTAAATAATGTTGATTTACCAACATTTGGTAATCCTACGATGCCACATTTAAAACCCATGATGGTTCCTTAATCAAATACTTAAAATTATGTTATGAATTGGATTGTACCAATTGAATTATTCAGCACTAAACGTATGAAGACGACTTTGTGCTTTTTTCAAATCTTGTTTAAACCAGATATCGATGCAGCGAACAGCCTCA
Organism: Psychrosphaera sp.; assembly: GCA_034111705.1. Taxonomy (GTDB): domain Bacteria; phylum Pseudomonadota; class Gammaproteobacteria; order Enterobacterales; family Alteromonadaceae; genus Psychrosphaera. Next base: position 18,314 of record JAWUWS010000004.1, on the reverse strand, counting down.
TCAATGGCGGCGTCCATTTTTTCTTGGTCAGCTTGTGGGGCTTTGCCTAATACCCAACCAGTAACTTGTTCTCTGTGTCCAGGATGACCTATGCCAATCCTTAAACGATAAAATTCTTTGTTGTTTGCCAGCTTGGCAATAATATCTTTAAGGCCATTATGACCACCGTGGCCGCCACCTTTTTTGATTTTGGCAATACCAGGAGATAAGTCTAATTCATCATGTACAACCAAAATTTGCTCTGGTTTTATTTTGTAAAAATTAGCAAGTGCAGATACAGATTTACCACTTAAATTCATAAAGGTGGTGGGGATCAGTAATTTTACTTCTTGTTCTGCAATAAACGTTTTAGCGGTGTAGCCAAAATATTTGGGGTCATTCTTTAGAGATATATTGTTGCTACGGCAAAGTTCTTCAATAAACCATGCACCAGCATTATGGCGGGTGTTTTTATATTCGGGGCCTGGATTAGCCAGGCCCACGATTAGTTGAATGTCATTACTCACGGATAAAACGTAAGTTAATCAACTAATTATTCAGCGTCAGAAGCTTCGTCAGAAGCTTCTTCTTCAACTACTTCAGCTTTAGCTGCATGTATAGTTACTACTGCTAAATCGTGTGATTCACCTTTAGTAAGTTCTACAGAAGTAACACCTTTAGGAAGTGTTAAATCACTGATGTGTAATGTTTGACCAACTTCTAGAGCTGCAACATCAACTTCGATGAACTCTGGTAAGTTTTTAGGAAGACAAGCTACTTCTAACTCAGTCATTGTATGCGTAACTGTTCCGCCAGTCTTAAGAACTGCTGCTTCACCAATAAAGTGAAGAGGTACGCTTGTTTGAAGCTCTTGCTTAGCATCAACACGTTGAAAATCAAGGTGTAAGATAGTTGGCTTGAACGGGTGACGTTGAACGTCTTTTAAGATAACTTCTTCTTTCTTACCATCAATAACTAACGTTAAAATGTGAGAGTAAAAACCTTCGTTACCTTGTGCTTGCCAAACTTTATTATGTGCAAGTGCAATGTTTTGAACTTCTTTTTCAAGACCGTAAACGATAGCAGGAACTTGGTTAGCATGACGAAGGCGGCGGCTCGCACTCGTACCTTTGTCAGAACGAACTGTACCTTCTAAAGTGTAAATAGCTTCAGACATTTGGAATTCTCCAGAATTTTAAATAAATTGTTGTTCTTTCTCGCGACCAAGAAAAAACGTATATCCTCGTGTGTCGAGGGCGGCGTATTCTAAGTGAAACTGGCTAATTACTCAACCATTATATTGAACTGATGGCATATTTTATATTTGTGAATTACCCGTTATAAAACGAAAGCCGGGGAGGTCTGCACAGTAATTAAATATCGATGAGATAACTCACCGATATTTAATATTTAACGTGGCTTATTTAACTTCTTCGCCAGCTGCTTGTTTGTCGGCATGGTAACTTGAACGAACAAATGGACCACTGGCTGCGTGTTTAAAGCCAAGTGCATCCGCTTCAACTTTAAACATATCAAACTCAGCTGGCGGTACATAACGCTCTACTGCTAAATGGTGCTTACTTGGCTGTAAGTACTGTCCTATGGTTAACATGTCTACATCATGTTCACGTAAGTCTTTTAGTACATCAAGTATTTCTTCGTTAGTTTCGCCTAACCCAACCATTAGACCCGATTTAGTATCGACCTCTGGATGCATTTGTTTAAAGCGTTTTAATAACTCTAAAGACCATTTGTAGTTAGCGCCAGGTCTAGCTAAACGGTATAAGCGTGGCGCCGTTTCCATATTATGGTTGAATACATCTGGCGGGGCAGTTGCTAAAATTTCTAGTGCCGTGTCCATACGTCCACGAAAATCTGGAACTAAAATTTCAACTTTAATGCCTGGGTTGTATTTACGAATTTCAGTTACACAATCAGCAAAATGCTGTGCGCCACCATCACGTAAATCATCTCTGTCGACTGATGTGATAACCACATATTTTAGGCCCATTTCTTTAATGGTTAATGCTAGTTTTTCAGGCTCTTCTGCGTTTGCAGGTAATGGTCTGCCGTGACCTACGTCACAAAACGGACAACGACGTGTACAAATATCACCTAAGATCATAAACGTGGCAGTACCATGATTAAAACACTCAGGTAGGTTAGGGCATGATGCCTCTTCACATACAGACGTTAACCCTTGGCTACGCATCGCTTTTTTTAGATTATCGATTTTCTCACTAGATTTAGGTAAACGAATTTTTAACCAATCAGGTTTACGTAACATAGTTTCACGTTCTGATGGCATTACTTTAATTGGAATTAATGCCATTTTGTCAGCGTCACGTAACTTAACGCCAGCTTCTAATTTTGATGATTTTACAGTTGTCATTATTTTTACCTAAAACACCTAATAGTGAATTATTTGGTTTCCAACCCAACTAGGGTCGTAACGTCGGGGGCGTGTAAAGACGCCGCTAGTATCTGTGTTAATCCGTCTGCCGCTTCAGCAACCGTGTTAGGACCATTTATTTTACTGGTTTGTAACATTTCAAGTCCGGCATAACCACATGGGTTTATTCTTAAGAATGGCGCTAAGTCCATATCAATATTTAATGCCAAACCGTGAAAACTACAACCTTTACGGACTCTTAATCCCAAAGAAGCCACTTTCATTTCATCAACATAAACACCCGGTGCATCTTTTTTTGCGTAGGCGTTAATATCGTATTTTTTTAACAAATCAACAATCGCAACTTCTATTTGAGTAACTAATTCCCTAACACCCATTTTACGGCGACGTAAATTGAGCAGAAGGTAAATAACCAATTGGCCAGGTCCGTGATAAGTAACTTGTCCACCACGGTCTACTTTGACCACTGGAATATCACCAGTGTTTAACAAGTGTTCTTCTTTACCGGCTTGACCCTGAGTGAATACAGGGTCGTGTTCAACTACCCATAACTCATCAACAACGGCATCATCGCGATTGTCGGTGAAATCTTGCATTGCATGCCAGATAGTTTCGTAATCACCAGTATCAATTTGTCTAATAATAAGTTGGTTATTAATGTCAGTCATAGTATTTGTTATAGAACGTATCGGACGATGTCTATTGCGCCCAATTCATTATAAATTTGTTCCATTTGCTCTTTGCTTGTCACTGTGACCGCAATAGATACAGCATGATAAGTGCCTTTTGAACTGGCTTTTATTTTAGGGCTGTAATCATTTGGCGAAATGGTTTGTAATACTTCAATGATTTTTATTGGTAAATCATCTTGAGCTAAACCCATTACTTTAAATGTCTGTTGGCACGGGAAGTCCAATAATTGATCAAAGTGGGTGTTTTTAACTGTCATAAGGTGCGGCCTATAAAAGCAAAATATTTTATGGATGGTATAAAACCGACCTAAAGGTCGGCTTTATTTAGTCGTCTTATTTAATAGCGTTACTTAGTATGAGTATAAATCACTTATAGATCTAATTTAAGACGAACGTAATCTTTTAGTTTCTGGAATAAACTTCCTTCGTTCACTTCATCAAGTGCAACTAAAGGGTATTCAGTAACAATTTCGTCTTCAATTTTAACAACTAAGGTACCTACAACTTCACCTTTACGGATAGGGGCTTTTAACTCTTTATCTAATGTAAAGTGTGCTGTTAATTTGTCTCTGAAACCACGAGGTACAGTAATCGCTGTACTTTGGTTTATACCTAAGCGTACTTCTTCTTTGTCACCCATGTATATACGTTGTTTGGCAAATTCAGTGCCTGCTTCATAAGCTACTAATGTTTCAAAGAAGCGGAAGCCGTAGTTAAGTAATTTTTTACTTTCTTTACTACGAGCACGTTCACTAGGTGTCCCCATTACAACCGCAACTATACGCATGTTGCCTTTAACCGCAGAAGACACTAATGAATAACCAGCCGCGTCTGTATGACCCGTTTTAATACCATCTACTTGTAATGTTTTATCCCATAACAAGCTATTACGGTTTAGCTGAGAAATGTTATTAAAGGTAAAATCTTTTTCTTTATAAAGTGCATATTCTTCTGGAACATCACGAATAAGTGCCGCACCTAGAGTTACCATATCACGTGCTGTAGTCATATGACCTTTAGCGGTTAAACCGTGACTGTTAACAAAATGAGATGAAGTTAGACCGATTTTTTCAGCATGAAAATTCATTATTTGAGCAAACTGCTCTTCGTTACCAGCAATATGCTCAGCCATTGCTACACAAGCATCATTACCACTTTGAATAACAATGCCTCGGTTTAAGTCGGCAACAGACACTTGTTTACCTACTTCAATGAACATTTTAGATGAACCAGGGAAGTTTTTAGCCCACGCATTTTTACTTACCGTTACCATATCATTCATTGATATCGTACCGTTTTGCAGTTCTTTGCCTATAACGTAACTCGTCATCATCTTGGTTAAGCTTGCCGGGTTTAAGCTTTTATCTGCATTCTTTTCAGCGAGTACTTTACCGGTTTGATAATCGATTAAGATATATGCTTTAGCGTTGATCATTGGAGGATTAGGTACCAGTAATTTGGCATTTGAAACAAATGAAAGGGTACACACTGAAATACAAACTAATTTAGATAATAATTTTTTCATTTTCTTCCGAATAGATTAACTACGATTAACGAGAATAAGAATCGGTATTATCCACATGAGACTTACTTATGTCTAGGGCTAAGGTCGGTTTGGTAGAGTATTTTGCATAATAAAGAAAGTAAAAATGTCAGTATTATTAAACATTAAAATAATTATTGGGGGAAGCAAAGAGTGTTTATCGTTAATAAGTCTGATTATCTGCTGATAATTATATTAACGTGTTTAAGTTATTTCGTGGAAACTATGCTTTTTTGATAGTTAAAATCGGATAGTTGACGACTAAATGATTCCGCGTCATTCTTATTTTTAAATGGCCCAAATAATACAGCGACTTCTTGGTTTGATTGTGAAGATGTAAAGGCTTGGTTATGCATAATCGATAGGCCTTTACCAATTTCATCAGCATGCTCAATACTTTCAATTCCACTTAATTTTACGTGGTATTGCAACATTTGTCTTTCTTGTTGAGCACTTGTCTCAGTAGCCATGGTTGGTGTTTGACCCGGTAAATCTTTAGGTAAAATAACTTCTAAATGAACTTGTGCAGTTCCGGTGTCATATACGCCAATTTTATAAGCAGCGGCATAAGAGAGATCGATAATTCTGTCTTGGTAGAAAGGGCCACGGTCATTAACTCTTACGATCGTCGACTTGTTGTTAACTAAATTAGTGACTTTAACAAAACTAGGTAAAGGTAATGTTTTATGAGCCGCACTCATTTCATACATGTTATAGATTTCACCGTTTGATGTTAAATGCCCATGAAATTTTCTACCATACCAAGATGCGATACCTTTATTCGAATAAGCTTTTCTTTCTTTATGCGGCACATACCTTATGCCTTTTATACTGTATGGCTGATTACCTCGGCCTATTTTCTCTGAGGTGACCTCAGCATCTTTTAATTCTAATAATGTTGGCGGTCTAGTAGGTGCGCTATCGTGTTTATGTGAATATCTGCTAGTTGTACAAGCCGATAAAATCATAATTAATAGTAAGTATAAAGATAGCTTTAACATATTTACCTAGGCCGCTAATAAACGTTTGTTGGTGGCAATCGCCATTAAAATACCGAAGCTTGCCATTAAGGTAACAATGGATGTACCACCATAACTTACTAGGGGTAGAGGTACACCTACAACAGGAAGTAAGCCTGAAACCATACCTATGTTTACAAATAAATAAACAAAGAAGGTTAAGATCAAACTCCCCGCTAATAACTTGCTAAAGCCTTCTTGAGCCCTTATCGCGATAATAGTGCCTCGGATAATAACAAAAGCATAAACGGCCAATAACAGCAAAACACCAATAAAACCAAACTCTTCACTGAAAACAGAAAAGATAAAGTCAGTGTGACGTTCTGGTAAGAATTCCAATTGTGACTGAGTTCCTTGCAGCCAGCCTTTACCGTCTAATCCGCCAGAACCAATAGCAATTTTAGATTGGATAATATGATAACCGGAGCCAAGAGGATCACTTTCAGGGTTTAAAAAAGTTAATACACGTTGTTTTTGATAAGGGTGCATTAAATAGAACCATAGTATAGGTAGGAATGCGGCAAAAATAGTTGTTAAACCAAATAAAATTCTAAATCGTAAACCCGCTAAAAACAGGGCGAAAAATCCGCTACTCGCCACCAATACAGAAGTACCTAAGTCAGGTTGTTTAGCAATTAGTAAGGTTGGTATCGCGATAATACCAAAACTAAAAAAAGTATTTTTAACAGATGGAGGTAATGTATATTTACTTAAAAACCAAGCCATCATCATAGGCAGAGAAAGTTTCATGATTTCAGATGGTTGGAACTTAGTCACTCCAAGGTTTAGCCAGCGCTGCGCGCCTTTACCTATATCACCAAATAATAAAACAGCAATTAACAAGCATACACCAATAACAAAAATATGAGGTGCCCATTTTTGATAGAAAAATGGTGAGATTTGAGCTACTACCATTAATACACATAAGCCAAGACCAAGGCGAAATATTTGGCGAATTGCCATGTCAATGTTTTGTCCGCCAGCACTATACACAACTAGAACACTAAGTAGCATAAGGGTAAGAATACCTAGCATTAAAGGTACGTCTATATGGAAGCGAAACCAAATAGAGCTACGGCGTCTTTCATTCTCTGTTTTAACCATTATTCACATCCACATCCACTGGCGGGGGCGTTATTTTTGTTAAGTCACGCTTACCTGATAAACCTAACCCAAAGTATAAATCTAACATCTTTCTAGCAATAGGCGCGGCATTCGCACCACCACCACCGGCATTCTCAATGGCAACTACAATAACAATACTTGGGGATTCAAAAGGAGCAAATCCTACGTACATGGCATTATCTCTATAGCGCTCCGCCACATCTTCTACTACGTACTTTTCGTCTTCGCCTAAGCTAAATAACTGTGCTGTTCCTGTTTTTCCTGCAGAACGATATACAGAATCAGCAAATGCGGCTCTTGCCGTACCGTCTGATGCATTAACCGTTTCATACATGGCATCTAGCACTAAGTCCCAATGTTTATCATTCTTTAATACAATAGGATCTCGTTGTTTTACAGGAGTCGGTTGGTAAACGCCATTTGTTGTTATACCGGTTACTAATCTAGGCTCTAGCACTTTACCTCGGTTAACCAGTGCGGTTGTCGCCATGACAAGTTGTACAGGTGTTGCTGTCCAATATCCTTGCCCAATTCCGATTGATATTGTATCGCCCTTATACCAAGGCTTTTTAAAGCGAGCTTCTTTCCATTCTCTTGATGGCATATTTGCTTTTGACTCTTCACGCAAGTCAATGCCTGTGTAATCACCAAAACCAAACTTACCACCAAATTCACTAATATTGTCAATGCCGAGTTTATAGGCCAAATCGTAATAGAAAATATCACAAGATTGTTTAAGAGATGTTAGTAAGTTAACGTGACCATGGCCTTGCGGTTTCCAGTCTCTGAATCGCCTTTGAATTTCAACATTTGGAATACGCCAATACCCTGGATCCCAAATGCTTGTATGTTTGGTGATCACGCCTTTATCTAAGCCTAATAATGCAATTTGAGGCTTAATGGTTGATGCTGGCGGATATTGGCCTTGTGTTACTCGATTCAGCATAGGTTTATCATTGGAACCGATGATTTTAGAGTATTCTTTTTGGCTAATTCCATTTACAAATAAATTAGGATCGTAAGTTGGATTACTATAAAAGGTTAATAAAGCTCCATCTCTTGGGTCCATTGCGATAATAGCGCCTTTATTTCCGCCCAAAATCTCTTTAGCTTTGATTTGTAATTCAACATCAATAGAAAGGTGTAAGTCTGTACCTGATATTGGAGGGGTAACACTCAATTGACGTAACACTCGGCTGCGATGATTCACTTCAACTTCTTGGCTACCGGTAATGCCATGCAATTGTTTTTCGTAATAACGTTCAATGCCTAACTTACCAATGCTACGAGTTGCGGCGTAATTTTTAATTTGGTCAGTATCTTCAAGTCTTTGTAAGTCTTTCTTGTTTATTTTTCCTACATAACCTACACCATGAGTAAAGTTGCTTCCAAATGGATAATAACGTGCTAAACGAGCTTCAATAGAAACTCCTGGGAAGCGGTGTTGATGCACAGAAAACATAGCCACTTCTTTGTCGGTTAGCTTTGACTTTAGAGGCATTCCTCTAAAGCGACGACGATATTTGATGGCACGTTTAAATACTTTGATATGTTCGTCACTGATATAAATTATCTTTCCAATATCAGCAAGCATCTTGTCCATATCTGGTATCTGTTCGGGTATTAAATCCAAACTGAATGTAGGTTCATTACCAGCTAATAACTTACCGTTAATATCTCTAATAACACCACGGTTGGGTGGAATAGGCTGAACTTTAATGCGGTTTTCATTAGATCGGGTTTGGTAGGACTTATAAGAGCTAATCTGTAGATAAAACATATTGCCAATTAGCAGTAACATCAAACATCCAACACCCGCTAAAGAAATAATAGCCCTGCGAGCAAACAAATTAGACTCTGCAGAATGATCTTGAATATGGTAAGAATCTCTACGCATTAATAATAACCTTATTCTCTGTGATAAGGATGATTGTTATTAAGGCTCCAAGCTCGGTATAAACCCTCTGCCACAATCACCCGAACCATAGGGTGAGGCAAAGTTAGTGTGGATAAAGACCACTTTTGTTCCGAACGTTGGATACATTCAGGTGCAAGCCCTTCAGGGCCGCCGACCAACAAACTGACATCTCTGCCGTCCATTTGCCAGCTACTCAATTGTTTTGACAATTGGTGGGTATCCCAAGGTTTACCTGTTACTTCTAAAGTTACAATTCTGTTTGAGGCAGGAACTTGGGCGAGCATTTTCTCGCCCTCTATTTGAAGTATTCTGGCTATGTCTGCGTTTTTCCCTCGTTTACCTGCTGGAATTTCTACTAATTCAAAGGCACAATCTTTCGGAAAGCGTCTTTGATATTCAGCAAAACCCGTTGCGACCCAAGCCGGCATTTTGGTTCCAACAGCAACAAGTTGAATTTTCATTCAGAATACGACCTAAGTTAATTACTCGTCAGATGAAGACGAAGTATTATATGACTGCCACAATTTTTCAAGTTGGTAAAAGTCTCTAGTACTTTCTTGCATAACATGTAGAACCACAGGTCCCATGTCAACCAACACCCATTCACCGCCAGCTTTACCTTCAACGCCAAGTGGTGTTTCACCGGCTTCTTTAGCTTCATAAGCAACATGCTCTGCAATCGACTGAACATGTTTTTGTGAGTTACCAGAACAGATCACCATGTAATCAGTAATGGTTGAACTTTTACTCACATCTAGAGTGATAATGTCTCGTGCTTTAAGATCGTCAATTTTATCTAATACGAATTCGAGGATTTGTTGAGTTTGCAAAGTGCTAATAGACCTGTATGAAGCTTTAAATTATTTTAGATTCTACTTTGCTAATGGCTTGGAGTACAGGCCTAAAATACCCTGATTTAGTTCTAAAGTTATTTTTACAGATATAAAGCTTATTTATCGAGTTTTAAAACTTATTTATATAAATTATATGAGTCAATGTACTGCTGAACCGCAACGGGTAGCATAGTCAATTCGTTAACTGTTTTATTACTCGACTGTTTATACATGGACTTTATTTGGCTAGATGAAATGTCAACTTCGGTAACCGAGGTAATGAGGATTTGGTTTTTTAAATAAGGTTTAAGTTCAGAGTCGAATTGCTCTATATCGTATTTTACCCCAGGTCTTTGCATGACCAATAAATCACAGAAAGAGAATATCTCTTGCCACTTGAACCAAAAATGAAAGGTAAGTAATGAGTCCATTCCAACTAAAAAGTACAACTTGTGTTCAGGGTACCGTTCTGAAAAATACTCAACGGTTTGACGAGTATAAGACGGGCTAGTTAATTGAGTTTCATAGTCACTTATTTCAATAGTTAACTCACTGTTATCGACACCTTCGAGTGCGAGCTTTGTCATTGCTAAGCGGTGAAAGCTATTCACACTTGGGTTTTCTTTATGTGGTGGAATATGACAGGGTAAATAAATTAACTTCTCAGCGTCAATGGACTTGGCAGACTCTATTGCAGGAAATAAATGGCCATTATGAATAGGATTAAATGTGCCACCATAAATAACAATAATAGGTTTGTCAGATACAGACATAATGTTAATTAAGTTCCAAATCTAAAGGTAATTTCATCTCAGCCAAATGCGCTGCACCTGTCAACATCAAACAAACATGAGCAAATAAAGAATATGGGCAGCTTATCGTATGAAATTTAATAGCATGGTCAATTTGACTTAGCTGGGAAACTGCAGCATTTAATACATGAGGTGGAATACGTTTAGCCTGATTGAGATAAAGTGCTTGCTTGTTTTTCCACACCTTGTTGCTGTCTAAAATTGCTTTAGTGTCCAAGTTATAAGTCATTGCTTGGTTTAATTGTTGAATTAACAAGACGTCTTTTTGGAGTGCCCAAAGGATAATGTTTGGCTCCAACTCTTCAACTTTTAAACGCTCAATAATATTAATGCATTGTTTACCATTGCCTGCCCATAATTGATCAACCAATTGGAACACAGAATACCGGGATTGGTCGGCAACCAACTTTTCTACGTCAGTTAACGTAATATTGGAAGAGGATAGCGCCATTGATATTTTTTCTAACTCTTGAGCACAGGCAAGTAAATTGCCCGCAGTAAACTCCAATAAATACGATTGAGCGTCATAGCTCATTTGCATTTTACGTTTGGTTAACTGATCTTTTAACCAACGTTGTAAATGATTGCCGTCAATATCGTAAACTGGAATGTAAATACCTAATTTATCCAGCCCTTTAAACCAAGCAGCGCGTGTTTGGCTGCTTTCTAGTTTGGGGCCAAAAATCACTAAAATCGTATCAGAAGAAAGCTGTTCTGTGATCTGTTTAATAGCATCGCTGCCAGCTTTTGGCATTTTTCCAGAGTTAAGTTCTAACTCAATTAATTTTGTTGAAGAGAAAAGTGACATAGATGAACAATGCTCAATCAAATCGTCCCACTCAAACTGATCATCGTCAGAAAGTCTTATAAACTCTTCTACGCCGTTTTGTTTAGCGGCTTGTTTAATTTGTAAACGACAGTCATCAATTTGAAATGGTTCATCACCAAATACTAAATAACAAGGCGCTAATCCACCTTTGAGTGTATTGGTTATTTGATTGGCATAAATTTTCATGGCGGTTAAATAACGCCATTAAGTTGATACATAATGCGCTCGCTGGCTAATACTCGTAATTCACTTAGTATTAACTCTCGTTCTCTTTCTTTACCTAGCGCGTTATTAGGATCGTCCTGAAACTCACGATTAAGCTCAAATTCAAAACGTTGAGTAGGCTTGTTTGGTAACCTAACTTCAAAGGTAACTTGATAAATAAGTTCATACTCTGCAACTTGTCCATTTGGAAAGAGTGACAAAGTACGTCTTTGGAATGCTTCTGGCAGTATTTTAAGCTCCGCTTTTTGAGGATCAAGCTTGTCTAACACAGTTACTTGATTGTGGCTGAGCCTTAATTTCACTTCTTTTGCTAAAGGGCTAAACTTTTTGGTCGACGTTAAATACAAGGTTTGTAAAGAGTCAGGCAGATAATAATGGCCTTTAAGGGAAAAACCACAACTTGATGACAATAAAGCAAGTGAGATGGTGATAAATAATAATACAGATTTCATCATTGAAATGGTGCTCATCATGTAAGTGAAAGTAGATTTAATCGTATGGACACGATTTAAAAACAATTTATCAGTAATAACAAAAACAGCAATAACAAATAAGCCAAGCTTTCACTTGGCTTATTATTAACAGAGCTAGTTAGCAACTATATTTAATACTTTGCCTTTAACAAAAATCACTTTCCTTACTGTTACATCAGCTAAGAAGCGTTCTACGTTAGCAAAGCCTAACTCTTTAACTTGTTCTTCAGTTGCATCAGCAGCGACGGTAATTTTCCCACGGACTTTACCGTTAACTTGAATGATGACAAGTTTTTCATCTTCAACCATTGCCGACTTATCAGCAACTGGCCATTGTGCGTTTTCAACGTCGTTACCATTATCCAATAATTGCCATAAGTCATGACAAACGTGTGGTGTGATTGGTGTAAGCATGATCACAACCGCCTCAATACCTTCTGTTAAGACCGCTTTGTCAGCGTCTGTTTCCATTGGTGCTTTAGCAAGCTTGTTCATTAATTCCATAATGGCAGCAATGGCAGTATTAAACGTATTACGACGGTCTAAATCGTCCGTTACTTTGTCTATCGCTTTGTGTACTTCACGGCGAATAACTTTTTGCTCGTTGGATAAAGTAGTAAAATCAAAGTCTTTTACTAAACCTGCACCAATTACATCATTGGCCAATTTCCACACACGTTTAATAAAACGATGAGAACCTTCAACACCTGTGTCTGACCATTCTAATGTTTGCTCAGGAGGGGCAGTGAACATCATAAATAAACGAACGGTATCAGCCCCCAGTTTGTCGATAACTTTTTGCGGGTCTATGCCATTATTTTTAGACTTAGACATTTTTGACATACCAGAAGAAATAACCGGTTGGCCATCTTTAATGTGCCAAGCTTTTGTAACTCGGCCTTTATCGTCTCTTTCTACATCAACTTCCGTTGGTGAGCTCCAAACTTTTCCGCCATTATCCGCTTCACGGTAATAGGTTTCTGCTAGTACCATGCCTTGGCACAATAAGCGTTTGAATGGTTCGTCAGACTCAACCAAGCCAACATCACGCATAAGTTTATGGAAAAAACGCGCGTACAATAAGTGTAAGATCGCATGTTCGATACCACCAATATATTAATAAACAGGTAACCAATAATTTGCTTGTTCTGGGTTTAACATGGCATCGTCAGATTGCGGCGAACAATAACGGGCGTAATACCAAGATGACTCCATAAAGGTATCAAAGGTATCTGTTTCTCTAAATGCGGTTTGTCCGTTCACTGTGGTTTTTGCCCACTCAGGGTCGGCCTTGATTGGTGACGCAGAACCATCCATAACCACATCTTCTGGCAATATTACTGGCAAGTCTTGCTCAGGAATAGGTACTGACGTGCCATCTTCCAAGGTTGCCATTGGAATTGGTGCGCCCCAGTAACGTTGACGAGAAACACCCCAATCACGTAAGCGGAAGTTAACTGTCTTTTTGCCTTTACCGTCTTGCTCTAATTTGGCAACAATGGCTTTAAACGCTTGAGTGAAGTCTAAACCGTCAAATTCACCTGAGTTAATTAACGTGCCTTTTTCTGTGTAAGCAGCAACAGACAAATCAATCTCTGCATCTGCAGTAATGACTTGTTTTATATCTAAACCGTACTTGGTGGCAAATTCCCAGTCACGTTGGTCGTGACCAGGAACGGACATAACCGCACCTGTGCCGTAACCCATTAATACAAAGTTAGCCGACCATACTGGCACTTCTTCACCAGTAATAGGGTGAATAGCACGGTAACCTGTATCACAACCAAGTTTGTCCATGGTTGCCATGTCAGCTTCTGCTACCGACTGACTTTTACACTCTTCAATGAATTCAGCTAGTTTAGGATTTGTTTCTGCAGCTTTTAATGCAAGAGGGTGTTGTGCTGCAACGGCAAGATAAGTCACACCAATTAGTGTGTCTGGACGAGTTGTGTACACTTCTAAAGATTGGTCTTCGCCAAGCTCTTTAACAAAGCCTTCATCTTTACCGCCACTCACTAAGGCAAATTTGATGTCTGCGCCTTCAGAACGACCAATCCAGTTTTTCTGCATAGTCTTGACTTGTTCAGGCCAATTGTCTAATTGGTCTAAGTCAGTTAATAACTCTTCAGCGTAGTCAGTGATTTTAATAAACCACTGTGGAATTTCTTTTTGTTCTACTAATGCACCAGAACGCCAGCCACGACCGTCAATAACTTGTTCGTTAGCTAATACCGTTTGGTCAACAGGATCCCAGTTTACCGTTGCGGTTTTTTTGTAAACTAAGCCTTTTTCATACAACTTAGTGAAAAACCATTGTTCCCAGCGATAATATTCAGGGGTACACGTTGCCACCTCACGGTTCCAGTCATAACCAAAACCTAACGAGTTAAGTTGGTCTTTCATGTAATCGATATTTTCGTAAGTCCACTTAGCTGGTGCTGTTTTGTGGTTAATTGCTGCATTTTCTGCAGGCAGGCCAAACGCATCCCAACCCATAGGTTGCATTACGTTTTTGCCATTAAGTCTTTGGAAACGCGAGATAACATCACCAATGGTGTAGTTACGAACGTGTCCCATATGCAGGCGACCACTTGGATATGGCAACATTGATAAGCAATAAAACTTTTCTTTAGTTTTATCTTCAGTCACTTTGAATGTTTGATTTTTCTGCCAATGTTGTTGAACGTTCTGTTCAATTTCCTGGTGGTTGTATTCTGCTTGCATGCTTAGATCTCAGTTTGCGGTTACGCTTCAACGTTTTTGTTCAGGCGTATAATGATTAGTCGCGGCATTAGAAATAATATCGAAAAATTGCCGTGGAAAATTAAGGCGCTAAGCATATCGAATAAGGCTCTTAGCAACAAGAGAGGATATGAGAAAAATTGTAAAAAGTCATAGGAATACAAGTTAAAAGGACTTGAGTCATAAGTTGAAAGCGATAAGAAAACAATTTGAATAAAAGAGTAGGTCAGTGCAATTAGCTTTTGTTAGTTAATGATAAGTAAATCCCAGAGTACTGTTTTTTAACGTTTACTACCTTTATCGTAAATAAAGGCGAAACTCGACATTAGTAGAAAACTCGCCTTTTATTGATATGAATGACTAGTTAACCTGTAGATGAAACTTGGATTAATAGTTAATAAAAATCAATCTGCTTTTTGACTATTTACTGATCTTAAACAATATTTTTTGTTAATAAATATATTAAGGTGTTGTTTAGGTTATCAAACTTAGGTCGTAAAATTGAAGGAATGAATATGATAGAATGGTTCAAAAACGGTTATGACTTTATTGAGAAAAAGTTTTTCTTTACATTAAGTAGAAAAATCATAGGAAACATAGGTTTTTTATTTTTATTTCAAATTGTTAATGTTTATTTATTTTATATATTGATTTCATATCCAGACACTTACCAAAGTACAATCAAAGAGATCGTCGTCACACTTTTTATATTCAGTACCTTAAGTTTTGGTTTTACTATCTTTTACATGCACCACCTTATTGTAAAACCGGTACAAGCATTATTATCGAATCTTAATAATATAAACCATACCAAAGGTGACCTTTCGACTCGGTTACCGGCATTTAGCTACGACGAATTCAGTGAGTTGTCTACCGCCTACAATACCTTTTCCAATAATTTAAGTGATTTAATTCAGCAAGTTTATCTAGATGCTCAAGGTGCAACTAAGGCCAATCAAACGGTTACTAATCTTGTTAATGAGAGCTATCAACAAGCTGAGCAACAAAAGGCAATGAGCGAAAATATTAGTGATGCGGTCACGCAAGTAAGCCAGAGTGTTTTAGGCATTATGAATGCTTCGGAGCAGGTCACATCTACTAATGAAAAAAATCAAGTTCATGTTAAGAATACCAGTAAAATACTACTTACTTCACAACAACAAATTGAAGAGATCACTCAATTATTAAATCACTTTTCTTCTACGGTCAAAGGGCTACAAGATAACGCAGATAACGTGCGTAATATTTTAAAAATGGTAGAAGGCTTTGCCGACCAAACTAACCTTTTAGCACTCAACGCCGCTATTGAAGCTGCCAGAGCTGGTGAAGCAGGAAGAGGCTTTGCTGTTGTAGCCGATGAAGTCAGAACCTTGTCTGCTAAAGTAGGGGACGCGACTCAGCAGATCAGTAGCTTTTTAAATCAAATGGAAACCTTGGTTGGTGAAACGCACCAAGAGTCTACAAACCTAATCACAGAATCAAGTAATATGGAAAAAAGCATAAGCGACACGTCAGATATATTTGAGCTTATGATACGAGACTTTGAAGAAAACATGACGGCTTTTGGCGTTATTATGGAGTCAGTCACCTCATTAGAGTTACAACAAAATAATACTACAGGCTTTGCTAGCGAAATCACCTCGTTAAGTAATGACATTCAACAACGTTTACAGTCAACCACAGAGCAAGCCACTAAGGCACAAAGTATGGCGGCTTCTACTCAACAGGGATTGGAGCAGTTTGTTGAGTAAGGTTTTTCCTTTAAGGCAGGATGCCTTTTAAAAGCGAAAAATCAGTTGTAAGTCTTAAGCTGTAAGCGGTAAGTAAAGCAGATAGAAGGTTTGGAAGGGAGAAGCGAATTAGCGTTATATATTTTTTTAGTTATTGTTTTTCTCGAAGCTCGTTGCTCGAAACAAGTTACCTTTTTTCAACAGCCAAAAAAGGCGCAGGTTTAATTCTCTATTTGGTGTATTAACTTTATCATCGTATTTGTCTGAACTCTAAGGTTTCGCCCTAGGGCTGTCATCAAGTAAACATCCCTGTATTGATGACATCCCATCATCCTTGATGTGAACTATACCTTTTTGCAACAGCCCAAAAACGTAACCAGCTCTTATTATGAAACAGTGCGCCGCCCATCAACAAACATCCACTTGTATTAAATATTAACTTTTATCTTCAAATACGGAAAAACATTCGTCCCTGAACATTTTCCTCAACCGGGCATCCATGCCCGCTCGATTTGAGAAAAGTTATATTTAACACAGATGTTTTGAATCGGGAGCAAAAGCAAAAGCAAAAGCACTACTGCCGTGTTAAACATTTATTTAAAATAAAAATGAACAGCCAAGCTGTATGGTTATAAGGGCTATCCACTTAGACCAACCTATGTCAACATGTAGTAATGATACAAAACTCAAAATTGCTTAAATCTGGTATAGATTACCCTGAAAATTGGGATCAATTTATTGATTGGTTTCATGATAATGACGCCTGCCTAAATTATATCTATGAAATCCGCTGGCCTAATGGCTTCATCTGCCCTCGATGTTTGGCTAATAACACACCTTATAAATTAAAAAATGGCTCCCTAAAATGTACCACCTGTCGAAAAGAAACATCTGTGACGTCAGGGACAATTTTCGATAAAACTAGAACATCGCTCAAAGATTGGTTTGGTGCAATTTGGTATATCACAAATCAAAAAAATGGTGTTAGTGCACTTGATATTCAACGCTTACTAGGTTTTGGAAGTTATCAAACATCTTGGACTATTTTACATAAATTGCGCTCAGCAATGGTGGATCCAGAAAGAGAAAAGCTATCAGGTCTTGTAGAAATTGATGAAACGTTCATACGTCGTTCTTCATCTACAAAAAGTAATAAAAATCAACCTAATACTGTTGTTCTTGTCGCTATTGAATTACTCGAACCTAAAGGGTTTGGGCGTATTCGTTTGAGACATGTTGATGGGGCAACAAAAGAGAATGTTAAACAATTTATGTTAGATGTAGTTCAAGCTGGTAGTGTTATTTATAGCGATGGATCTGCGTTATATAAGTGCGCAAGAGAAATAGGTTTTTCTCATCATAGAACCGTACATTTGGGTTCTGATATTGCAGCTCATATCACAATGCCTGGTGTTCATAGAGTTTCATCATTATTAAAAAGGTGGCTTTTAGGCGCGTATCAAGGAGCAATAAAAGAAAAACAGTTAGGGTATTACCTTGATGAATATACATTTAGATTTAATCGTAGAAAGTCCAAATCAAGAGGGCTTCTGTTCTATCGACTTTTAGAGCAGGCTGTCATAGCAGCACCACTAACTTATAAGAATATAAAAAACCGATAAACACTAGATGTAGATGCTTGTCGGCTTAAGTGGATAGCCCTTATGTGTATACAGTTATAATGAATTTCTCCAAAAATACAATTTTTTGTGGGGAAAGTAAGCGCTAATATGCTCACTTTCTACATAGGTAAATTTCTAATTTATTGATTTATAGTATTTAATTTTTTAAGCATTGCATCATACTAAGCACAAAATAGCTGAGTATGACGCAATGCTTAGTTTCTACAAACTTGATGTTTAAAATAAAACCACATATTTACTATAAAGCTTTGACATGTAATGATTTAATTATTACTGTTTTATTATTTTTTATATTTCATAATCCGTTACTATCGTGAATTATGGATAATATACTGTTA
>JAWUWS010000003.1:0-12886 GCA_034111705.1 Psychrosphaera sp. | reverse complement strand
CATGTGACGCTTCTAACTGCGGCATAGATTTAGTCACTCGGTTAGACAAGTGTGAGAAGCGTTCAACTTTACCCGCCAAACCTTGTTTTCCAGCTAAGCCTTTTACCGTGTCATTGTATTGATTACTTACCGTCGCTAACGTTTTACCTAATTTTTGTAAACGCTCTGCCACTATGCAAACTTGGTTATAGATATCGCCGGCTTTTTCACTGATTTCTTTGGCTTCTGAATTACCTTGTTCAATGCGCCATAAATTCGCAACGGTTTTTAGAATAGGCATCAGTGTGGTGTGGGAAACCAAAATAACATTACGGTCGTAACCATAATTAAACAGATCTTTTTTGTGTTTTAGCGCTTCGATATAAGCGGGCTCTATTGGCATAAACATCAGTACAAAACTTGGGCTCTTCATGCCTACTAAGTTGCTGTAATCTTTTTTGCTTAAGTCATCAATGTGATTTTTTACCGCAGTAACATGTTCATCTAGTGCCAACGCCACTTCTGTTTCAGTTTCTGCACCTATGGCTTTGTCATACGCAACTAGCGAGACTTTACTGTCAATAATGATGTGTTTGTCATCTGGCAATTTAATAATAAAATCAGGCAAGCGTCGATTGCCTTCTGTGTCCATAAACTTTTCTTGTGCGTCGTAATGATCGCCTTTCACTAATCCCGCTAATTGTAAGGTTCTCTCTAATTGAACTTCACCCCAATTACCTGCGGTTTTCTTATCGCCTTTAAGTGCCGTTGCTAAGTTGTTCGCTTCGCCACTCATTTGTACACCAACGTCCAATACTTTTTTAAGTTCAGCTGCTAAACCGGCTTGCCCTTTTACTGACTCTGAATGTACTTCGTTAACGCGTTTTTGGAAGCCTTCAACTTGTTCTTTAAACGGCCTTAAGATTGAATCTAATTCGCTTTTGTTAGACTGGCTAAATGACTTACCTTTTTCTTCTAAAATAGTATTGGCAAGGTTGGAAAATTCAGTTTTCAATTGTTCTCTTTGTTGATCAACATCTAGTTTTTGCTGTTCAAAGTGCAGCTGTTTTTCAGTTAACGAGGTTTTTAATTCCGTTAGCTCGTTGCTAATGTCATTGTGGGCTGCTTGTACTCTTTGTACATTGGCGGTTTGATTTTCTAATTGCTGTTTTAATTCTGTAATTTGACTGTCCCGCTCTGCCAAACGAGTTTCTAAACCTTGAATATCAGCTTGGTATTTTGCGATTTGTTGATTAGCAAGTTGTGCTTGAGTTTGAAAATTAAGCGCAGACTCTTTTGATTCATGCAAAGTACTTTGTAATTCTGTAATTTGAGTTTGAGTATTAGCGCTTATTAGCTCAAATTGACTTATTTGGATTTGCTGTTGAGCTAATTGAGAACGACTTTTAAATAGTAAAAAGACAAATAAAATCAATAATACAAAGACAACAATAAGACTTATTGCTAACACAGCTGGGGAGGAGATTAACTCATTCAAAATAGGCACCCTTAATTCAATAACGTAGAATGAGTATTGTGCCTATTAGGTAGTCAAAAGGGAATTAAATCACCCGAGAAAAACGTTGATTATTCAATTGTTTTTGTAAATACACATCAAACGTCATACAAATGTTACGGATCAATAATTTAGCGATTGGTTTTATGGTTATTTCATTGTCATCTATATCGATTAACCTGTCTTTTACATAGGTAGTCAGTTTAGATATTTCAAAAGCAAAGTAGTCATCAAAATCAATATTGAATTGACGGTTAATACTGTTCTTATTTAATTTGAAATTACACATCAATTGTTTAATAACTTCACCACGAATGACATCATCTTGGTTTAATAATAGACCTTTATCTACGGCATGTGAACTTGTGTCAATCGCATTATAATAGTCGCTTAAGTCTTTATAATTTTGACTAAAAGAACGACCAACAGAGCTAATTGAAGATACACCTAAGCCCAACAGATCACAGTCACCTTGAGTAGTGTAACCTTGGAAGTTACGGTGTAAGTTACCCTGCTGTTGAGCAATGGCTAATTCATCATTAGGTTTAGCAAAATGATCCATACCTATTGCCACATAACCAGCATCAGTTAAGGTATCTATGGCTTCCAGCATTAAGTCTGATTTGTCACTAGCATTTGGTAACCACTCATCTTTTATTTTACGCTGCGCAGCAAAGCGGCTTGGCATGTGAGCATAACTAAACAGAGAAATTCTGTCTGGATTTAATTCGATAACTTTACCTAACGTATTATCGAATAGTTCAAGCCTTTGATGAGGTAATCCGTAAATAACGTCTAAATTAATAGACTGAAAGCCTAAACTGCGACCACGTAATATTAACTGTTTTACGAAGTCACTGTCCTGCACTCTATTTATAGCTTCTTGTACTTCCAAATTTGCATCTTGAAAGCCAAAACTTAACCGGTTAAAGCCCAAATTTTTTAAATGATCTAGCAGGTCGAGTTCAATTTCTCTTGGGTCAATTTCAATGCTCATCTGAACGTCTTGTTGAAATTCAAAATGTTGTTTTATCGCGCTGATCACTCTGGAAAATTGCTCTTTAGATAAGAAGCTTGGTGTGCCTCCTCCAAAATGAATTTGTTGAATTTTATGCTGTTGAAACAGCTCAGCCCGAGCAACAATTTCCTTCACCAAGTAATCAAGGTAAATATCGGCTTTGTGTTTATGGCGAGTCACAATTTTATTACAACCACAGTAATAACAAATGCTATGACAAAAAGGAATGTGGATATACAAAGATAAAGCGTTGGAACTTGAGTGTTTGATGGCGAATTCAAACTCTTGGTTATCAAACTGTTCTGAAAACTCTAACGCCGTTGGATACGAAGTGTATCTAGGGCCATTGATATTGTACTTACTTAACAAGTCTGAGTTTAAGCTAAATATTTGCGCCATGAATATTTCACATTCTATTCTAATTATTTGAATGCAGTATAAAGCCTCATATATTTAGCATATTGATCAAGCGCAATAAATTTACAGAAATGCAGTTACAGAAAAAACGCTAGAAAAAAGCAGTAATACCACTAGCGGCTAAACACCAAACAATAACTAATAAAGGAGAACGTTTAAAAACAGTTAATATTATAAAACCAACGCTCGCAATAAATAGATCCGTAACTGATGTCACGCTAGTGGTAAAGATTGGGTCATACAACACCACAGCTAACAAACCTACCACCGCCGCATTTATCCCCGATATTGCATTACTAGCGACGTGATTATTCGCTATTTTTTGCCACAAAGGCAAAGCCGCTGCAATCAATAAAAACCCAGGTAAGAACATAAAAAGCAAAGCAGTTAACGCTGTTAAATAAATACTGTGCTCTGTTGATATAAGCGCACCTAGGTAAGCTGCAAACGCAAACATAGGCCCAGGAATAGCTTGAGATGCACCATAACCTGCAAGGAAGGCTTCATTGGAAACCATGCCTGTTGTCACAACCGACTCTTGCAACAGAGGCAATACCACATGACCTCCACCAAATACAAAAGCCCCTGCATGGTAAAAGGTTTGCGCTATGACTAACAAATCTTGGTTATCTGCTATTAATGGTAGTCCAAATAATAAAATCACAAACAGAGCCAATAACCACAAAGCAAAACGAGTACTGTAATTAACTTGAATATTACTGTCTGACTCTGTAACTGTTTGGCGTATAAACAGCATTCCTAAAGCGGCGCCTATAGCAATAACTAACAGCTGCGCCCAAACAGAGTTAAGTAAGAGCAAAGTGACAATAACTAACAAGGTAATAAGTCTGCGTTTTAAGTCAGGGCAAAGCTTTTTAAACATGCCCCAAACCGCATCCGCCACCACAGCACAAGCCACCAGCTTTAAACCATGAATGATCACGCCAGCTACTTCTGCAGACAATAAAGGCAATAGGGAAACAAAAGCAATGAGTAAAATAACAGAAGGAAAAGTAAAGGCAACAAAGGCTGCTAAAGCGCCTAACCAGCCTGCACGTATAAGGCCGAGAGAAAAGCCAACTTGGCTGCTAGCAGGCCCAGGAATAAACTGGCAAATAGTCAGCAGTTGAGCATATTGATTTTCGCTCACCCATTTTTGCTTTTCTATCAGCTCTTTTCTGAAATAACCAAGGTGAGCAACCGGCCCACCAAAAGAAGTAAGGCCAAGTAAAAGAAACGTTCTAAATACGTCAAACACGCTATTTTTGTTACTTTTATTGCCACTGCTTTTTATATCACCGCCTGACATATTCCACACTTTTTATTGTTATTTATCTATCAATGGCTTTTAGATTATACGATTAGTTTTAATGGTTAAAGTGAAACAATTATTACCCTTCACGAAAAGCCTCTGGAGTTAAATGATGTTTATTCAGCAGTTTATAAAACTCAGTACGATTTCTTTGGGCTATTTTAGCCGCTTGAGACACATTGCCGTTGGTTGTTTTTAAAATACTGGCCAAATAATCACGCTCAAATTGATCTCTAGCGTCTTGAAAAGACGGATGTTGCGTTGGCGCTTCTCTAAGGGCATTGCGTACCAATGACTCACCGATGATTGACTCTGTAGATAACGCGACACTTTGCTCAATTACATTTTGTAATTGCCTAATATTTCCAGGCCAAGGGGCACAGATTAATAACTCCATAGCATCTTGAGTAAAACCATTTACTTGATTTGTGGTTCGCCCTAAGGTTTGACTTAAGAAATGTTGAGCTAATAAAGGAATATCTTCTCGGCGTTCTGACAATGGCGGCAGTATAAGCTCTACAACATTAAGCCGGTAATATAAATCTTCTCTGAAGTTTTGTTCTTTAATCGCCTTTTGTAGATTTTTATGTGTGGCAGAAATAATGCGAACATCTACTTTAATTGAATCTGTACTGCCTACGGGACGGATCTCTTTTTCTTGTAATGCACGTAACAACTTTACTTGAAAACCCATTGGCATATCACCAATTTCGTCTAAAAAGAGTGTTCCACCATTACTTGCTTCAAACAAACCAACATGATGTTTATCAGCACCTGTAAACGCACCTTTTTTGTGTCCAAAAAGCTCTGACTCTAACAATTGCTCTGGAATAGCCGCACAATTAATTGCTGTAAATGGTTTATCTCGTCGCTCACTAGCTTGGTGAATAGCTTGCGCTAATAACTCTTTACCTGTACCGCTTTGGCTATTAATTAATAAACTAAAATCGCTGTTAGCCACTTGTAAGGTCTGCTGTAACAAGGTTTCCATCACAGCACTGCGTGATATTATTTTATCTCGCCATACATTGTTCTCTAGATCAGCAGCGCTTTGATTTGAGCTCGGCTGTAATCGAATAGCTTGTTTGACAACATCTAACAGTTCTTGGCTTTCAAAAGGCTTTGTTAAAAAACTAAATACACCTTGTTTTGTAGCGTTAATTGCATCTGGAATCGTACCGTGAGCGGTCATGATGATCACAGGTAAGCTTGGGTATTGTTGACGGATCTTGTCAAACAATGCCATTCCATCCATACCGTCCATGCGTAAGTCACTGATCACTAATTGTGGCTGAAAGCTTTTTAAAATACCCAAAGCTTGTTTTGCACTGCTTGCTGATTCAACCTGATAATTAGCGGCATTTAAACGTATTCCGAGTAAACGCAATAGACTTGGGTCGTCATCAACAATCAATACTTTTTCTTTGCTGTGTATGGCAGTCATTTCTGCATCAATAGGGGCTGTATCATTAAGATCAGTTACATTCATAATAAAGTTCCATGACTGTTAATCGAACGCTCAATCTCTTTTAATTGGATGATCTGTTGCTGTAATTTTTGTATACGTAACTCAAGTTTTTGAATGTTTTTTTGTTGTGCCGAAAGTTGGTTTTTAGTTTCAATATTGACCTTTTCTTTCATTGCCAGTTGCTCAGTAATTTGCAACTGCTGATCAAGTTGGTCTTTGAGTATGGTAATAACGGCAAGGTCGTTCGCTGAAAAAAGTTTGAGTTCCTGTTGTGGGACCTTCGTATTTACAATGGGAGTTTTACTTACTGGTTGATTTGATAAATTTTGTACACTCTGTAACAGCAACAGACGATACTTTGCTTGTTTACTCCCTTTTGTTTTTTCCATTTTTTGAGCTTTTAGCTCTGTAGTTAACTCATTTTTTTTAAGGGTTTTTAGCCATAAATAATAATCTCCTAAAGAGGTAGAGGCTCCCGGTGTTGTCATTATGTCTTGTGCTGTAGTCGCTGTTAACTGACAACCAAAAACTGAAATAGAAAAAGCAATAACAGTACTGACTTTAAAAAAGGTAAAACTACAAGATCGCATAATCATGATAAAGGCGTTTCCGGATGAGAGTTTTTTATAGGGGATGCTGGTTTTTTCAATAATAACGGTTGTGCTTTTGGCAAACTAATTCTGAATGTCGTAAAGCTAGGTGAATTGGTATTACTCGTAATGTTTACACTTCCGTTTAAACGCATAAGCAACTCTTTGACAATAGTTAACCCTAATCCACTGCTTTTTATTGGGCTATTGTGTTCAGTATTGCCTTGATAGAAAGCATCGAATATTTTGTCATGCAAAGAAGAGGGTATTCCAAGACCTTGATCCGTTATTGATAACTGTAATGTGCGTTCTTCAACCCAAGCTTTAATTGCAATCACACCTTGATCTGGAGAGAACTTGATCGCGTTGGATAATAGATTATCTAAAATGATACTAAACTGTTTACGATTGCATTGTACTGAAATATCACTCAAGTTTTTGTCTACCGTTAACTGCTTTCTTTTAAAATCAAGTACTCGCAATGTTAGTGCTTGGTCGATTTCTTGACCCAAATAAAATACTTCAGCATCTTGTAAACTTGTTGAGTCCAACACGATATTAAAATCCAACAGATCTTCTATTAACTGCTGCAAACGAGACACACTTGTACGAATAATCTTAGTAATTTCTTGTTGATCGCTATTTAACTTACCCACACTGTTATCGTAAATTAATTCTGTTCCTTCTCTTACGGCTGCTAACGGTGTTTTTAGTTCGTGTGATATGTGACGGATAAAACTCGACTTCTGTAATTCCAATGCGTGTAAACGACTACGCATCAATTCCAATGCTTCTGCAATCTCTTCAATCTCAGTGGAGCCTTTTACCGTAATAGGTGATTGAAAGCGCCCTTGTTCTAATATTTTTATTTTCCCAAGTAACACTTTAAGTGGTCTTGTAATTAAGACAATAAATACACCAGCAATTAAAAAAGTAATCGGAATAATATACAAGCTCAATAACATAGTTTGCTTGATAGAATTAGCTGAACTTTCCATGTCTTCAGCTTGTTGGTTAATAATTCGATTTAAATGTAACGACAATTGCTGATTTATTTGAGAGAGCTGTTTAAAATGACTTTGTATTTGATTCAGGTTAACTAAATTAGCTGGTTTTGTATTTAATAGAAGGTCAATCTCAATTACTTTTCCCGAGTAAATTGAAATAAACTCTAATAATTGTTTGTCGTTATAGTGGTCAATATTTTTATTTAAAAGTATTTTTAATTGATGCCTTTGCTCTGTGTACTGATCTAGTAACTCTTGCTCTTTTAACACAACATATTGGCCTGCAAACCTTTCTAATCTAGCTTGCACTTGACTGATCTGACGATTCATCTCAACTAATCCCGCAACGTTAAAAATTGATGATGTACCTTGTATCGAAAGTTTATTTATTTGATTTGCACTATAAAGAAAAGCAAAAACCAGAGGCAAAGCCACTAATCCAAACCCCATCAGTGTGAGTGTTTTAATTGAAGCTCGATAAAAAGAGAATTTTTTAATCCACACTTGCATGAATAAAGCGCTTCCTTATTAAAAACATATAACCAAGACCTGAATTTAACCTTGTTTAGCAGGGATAAACAACATTGTCTCGTATTAACGACAGTATTAAAACATTAGATTCATTAACTGTTAGCTATTGTTTTTTATGACTATTTTTTAACTTAGGCTAGAAATCACTTACATAATCTAAATTGAATTATTTTAACTGTCGCTATACAGCGACAGTACAGCAACCAAATTCCACACAAAACCCTTTAAATACAGTAGGTTACATCTTGGCACGTTGAGTGCAACACCTTGTATGTTAGTACATAAACTACTACGTTAATCTTAATCTGAAGGAAAATAAAAATGTTTAATTTAAAAAAAGTAAGCTTAGTTGTTGTTGGGTCTTTAGTTGCTACATTTTTTGCAACTGCAAATGAAATGCCACCTGAAACTGGCAGCAAAAAGAACCTTAGTCACTTAGTTAGCCAGTATGACACTGATAAAAATGGAAAATTAAGTAAAGATGAAGTGAGAGCTAGTAAAAATAGCACGTTAATTGTTAACTTCTCTAAAATCGACGCAAACAACGATGGAAGCTTAAGCAAAGAAGAGCTTAAATCAGTTTAATTAACAATAGTTGTTAGAGTTATAAATAACTGATTTGTTCCGTCAATTATGTATAACTTAGACTCTAATAAGCCAGTTACTCTGCTGCCCGCAGTAACTGGCTTTTTTATTTATACATCACATTATATTGGTTAAGTTTACATAATGAAAAATAATACCAATTTCATTAAGTATTTAGTCATTCAGTGGGAACTAAAAAGCTCTGAGATGGCGCTGAATGACTAAATACTTAATGAAATTGGTATAACACACGCAACCGTATAAAAGCCTAAAAAAACAATCGTGAATATCCGCTCAGGTATGGCGTGAATGATTAGACTAGGCATTTCTTTAAATTGAGCTTTTGTTGGTATAAAAAGATAACTATGTGATTCAAATTTTTTAATGAAATTCAATGGTTTTTCAAAATAAAGTAGCAACCCTGAAAAATAAGCAATAACAAAAGTAGAAGCACCTAATACTTCGACTAATGCCATTAATTCCATGCTGATGATAATCTCTGGCCCGGCAACTATCATCACAATTAATATTGCAGCCATACTCCAAATGCTTTGGGTTAATTTAGACATCACCTTTTTAAACATTCAACACTCCTTATTTATCAATTTTATTTAGATTTAGCCTACTTTCTTCTTGAGGCGCCCCAAGGGTCTTCCGCTGTTGAAGATTTTTGTCTAATAGAACGAGTTAAATTGGCTTTTTGTTTGTTGTACTTAACACGTTCCGCATCTTCAAGGCTCAGTTCTCTTGGCGTTCTAGGCTTTTGATTTAAAGGTACAATTCTATCACGCGGTGGTAGAGCAAATTGGGTATCGTCAGGCTTAGGTAAGTTTTTCAACTTGTACATATAAAAACTTTCGACTTTCTCTAACGCCCATTGTGTTTTTCTTAAAAACTTACAGCTAGATTCAATACTTGGATTGGTTTTAAAACATTGAAGGTTCATGTAAGCGAATAAAATACCCCAACCGTAAAAGTCGACTAATTCTTCTAAAATTTGTTCTGGTTTTTTACCGTGCAATGGATTGTTTTTGTAAATTTCTTCTGTGCTCATGGGATATAACGGTTACTGTAAAATTGTAATATGGGTACATTATAGTTTGTATAACTTTGTTAAGATAGTCAGTGATTAGCATGGGTGTTAAAAAAACCAAAACCGCTGAAACAAAGCTGTTTTTTGGTCTCACATGGTTTCAAAAATCTAGAAATGAAATCACTAACATAGTGCTAATTTAAAATTAACATATTATTCTTGGTGCAACTCACGTGCTCTATTGTTAAAAACAAAATACTAACCCTCCTCAAAAAACAAAAAATATTCCTTTACATTTCAACCGTTAAGGTAAATATTGTATAGAATTTAACATTTATGGTTCAATACTTGATCTTATACATGATCGGTTCATCAAGAAATCAACTGTAGTATTAATAGGTTTTAATTGAATAAAATGGCTTTAAAACAAAATAACTCATCCGGCGCAACTCCATTATTAACAGTGTTAATCATTGATGACAATATGGATCGTGCGCAAGCTTTTGAAGCCGCCTTACAAAATACTCCGTATTTAGTTAAACACTTAGCCCATACAAGCATGTCGCTGTTAAAAGAAGTAGAAAATACTGAACCAGACATCATCCTTATTGATATTGAGTCACCAAACCGTGACACCATCGAAAGCCTCAGTACTATTTCTGATTTTAATCCTAAACCAGTTGTGATGTTTTCTGAGCAAGACCAACCAGACCTTATGCGAGAGTCTATTAAAGCGGGTGTAAGTGCTTATGTATCAGGAGATACAAACCCAGACAGAGCTAAGTTTATTTTAGATGTTGCGGTTGCTCGATTTAATGAACATCAAGGGTTAAAAAACGAACTATCCGATGCCAAACGACAACTTGAATCTAGAAAGTGGGTTGACCAAGCTAAAGCATTATTAATTGAAAAACAAAACATGACAGAGCAACAGGCATATTCCGCCATTAGAAAAATGGCCATGGATAATGGACAGAAAATGGAAGATGTCGCAAAAAATCTTATCTCCATGATGCAGTTAATGGGTGGAGGAAAATAGCATGACCACAGAAAATAAAATATTAGAACAAACCGACCTAGACATAGGTATCGTTGCTTTAACGGATTGCGCACCTTTAGTGATGGCCAAACATTTAGGATTCTTTGAAAAATGGGGCTTAAATGTCAATCTTCATCTTCAACATTCTTGGGCAACTATCAGAGATAGACTACACGCAGGCTTATTAGATGCTGCACAAGTATTAGCACCCATGCCATTAGCCAGTACTTTGGGACTAAATGGTGCTAAATGTGACGTAATTAACGCTTTTAACTTAAGCATGAATGGCAATGGCATTACGTTATCCATATCATTATTTGAACAAATAAAACAACTCAATAATGGGCAAGAACCCTCATTACCACTTGATTCGGATTGGATAAAACAAGTCATACAACAAAGACATGTAAATGGGCAAAGTAAGTTACGCTTTGCAGCTGTTTACCCTTACTCTTGTCATTTCTACCAATTAAGGGACTGGTTATTATTAGCGGGTATAGACGTTGATAACGATATTGAAACTATCATCATCCCACCAACTGAAATGACAGCCGCATTAGAAAATGACGAAATAGATGGGTTTTGTGTTGGTACACCTTGGAATACTAAAGCAGTAAGAGCAGGGATTGGTGCAACGGTGATCACATCTTGTGATATTTGGCATGAAGCACCTGAGAAAGTTTTAGCCGTCACCCTAAAGTGGCAAGAATCAAACCCAAATACATTTTTAGCTATGTTAGCTGCAGTTCAACAAACGTGTGAATGGTTAGATTCTACTGCCAACAGATTTGAAGCCGCGATTATTTTACAAAATTATTTAGATGAACCTCTAGAAGTTATTGCACCATCATTAATTGGCAGCTGTCTCACCACTAAAGAGGGAATGCCTAGAACAATTCCAGCTTATAATCGTTTTATCAGTAAAAATGCTAACTTACCTCAAATAGGACAAGGCCGTATTTTGTTAGACAAAATGATTCTAGCCAAACAGCTACCCGATGATTTTACTCAAGCGATGAAACAACAACTCCTTAAAGATGTTTACCGACCCGATCTGTACCAAGAGATGCTAAATATAAAAAGGTAAATGACCCAATTAGGTGATACTAAGTAATACCAATCTTAATTTGGCACCAATTATGTGCATGTAAAATACATGCGCATTTTCAGGAATGTAAATAAGATGTTAAATAACAGTCAGTTAAGCTAAATAGTCGATTTGATTTTTACTGGCATATAACTTGTTACTTAAATAAATATCGTCGAGTTATAACACTCCACCTAATCAGATCCTCAATGTTGAGGTAAATATCAAATACTTAAGCAAAGGCGCTTCCATAAAGGATGTCGCCTTTTTTTTTGTGAGTAATATATGACCCAACAATTTGAACAAAAAATAGTTAAATCAAGTTGCCCATACTGCGGGGTAGGTTGTGGAGTGGATGTTACCACTACAAATGGGATTCCAAGTGCGGTTAGTGGTACTGAAACTCATCCAGCTAATCTTGGCCGTTTATGCGTTAAAGGCTCAAACTTAATTGAAACCGTTGATCATGATGGACGCTTATTACATCCAATCGTTGATAACAAACCTGTGGAGTGGGATCAAGCTATTGAGCATGTAGCAGCTAAATTTAGTCAAATTATTGAAAAATTTGGCCCAAACTCTGTTGCGCTTTATGTATCGGGCCAAATCTTAACGGAAGACTATTACATCGCTAATAAGCTGATGAAGGGCTTTATTGGTTCTGCCAACATAGATACAAATTCTCGCTTATGTATGTCTTCTGCTGTGGCGGGGTATAAACGTGCTTTTGGTTCAGACACAGTACCATGCAGCTATGAAGACTTAGACCATGCTGAGTTACTCGTTTTAGTCGGTTCCAACGCGGCTTGGACACACCCAGTATTATTTCAACGTATGGAAAAAGCCAAACTCAAGAATCCTAACGTCAAAATCATCGTCATTGACCCAAGGCGCTCAGCCACAGCAGAATTAGCAGATACTCACTTACCTCTTAAAGCTGGTAGTGACGTTGCTTTATTTAATGGTTTATTACATTACTTAATTGAGCATGATGCATTAGATAATGATTACATTGCCAATTATTGTGAAGGTTGGGAGGCAACGGCAGCAGGCGTTGCTAACTGTGATATTAAAACTACCGCTTTATTATGTGATTTACCTGCTAAGCAGTTAGAACAATTTTATCAGTTATTTTCTAGCTCTAAATCTGCCGTCACTTTTTATTCCCAAGGCGTTAATCAATCTAGCCAAGGCGTAGATAAGTGTAACGCAATTATTAATTGCCATTTAGCCACTGGAAAAATTGGTAAATTAGGTTCTGGACCTTTTTCTATCACAGGGCAGCCTAATGCGATGGGCGGTCG
>JAWUWS010000002.1:0-21228 GCA_034111705.1 Psychrosphaera sp. | reverse complement strand
CCCAGAAGTTATCTGGCAACCTGTCCGTATGGAGCCCGGACTTTCCTCCCCCACATCCGTCTACTAAAACCCGAAAGCTAAAGTACAACGATATAGCGGCGATTGTCTTGGCCATCTCGCGGCGCGGATTATAATTGATGTGAGCCAATAAAGCGAGTTAATAGTGCAGCTGGAAGTTTGAAGTCGTGAGCTGAAAGTAAATGCTAAGAGCAAATTGAACCCCAAAGATTGTATTACTCAAAATCGATTATGAACGTCTGTTGTTTTTTAAATAAGGAAGAATAAACAATATAATGCCTGTTACGGACATCAACAAAGCGATAATAGCAACTGGTAACATCAACCATAAATTGGCATTCTCTTGAAAAAAAGTGCCATCGTGGATGGTTTCAATAAAGTCAGAACGTCGCTCTGCTACATGTAAAATTTCCCCAGTGTGAGCATCTATTTGGATTTCAATACTATTG
This sequence comes from Psychrosphaera sp., assembly GCA_034111705.1. Classification (GTDB taxonomy): domain Bacteria; phylum Pseudomonadota; class Gammaproteobacteria; order Enterobacterales; family Alteromonadaceae; genus Psychrosphaera. The sequence goes on along the minus strand of JAWUWS010000002.1, from coordinate 20,761 downwards.
TCACTGCGGATTTTCACAATACCTTTACCTGGACGTACATCTAGACGGTCAATATCTTCCCAGCCTTTTATCTGAGCTATTTCAACAGACTTTGCAGCCATCAGTATCTGTTCAAACTCAACAGTTGGAATTGAGGTTTGCCCTTTAGCAGTGGCAGGTTGGATAAAACTAAACTCTTTTTTTACCAGTAATAAAATACCAGTAACAAATACAATCAACAACGGAAGCACTATAACGATGCTAGCCCACTTATGAATTACACGATTTGTTTTTTTAAAACTCATGATACTGCTGAACCTAGATTTGTTATTATTACTGTTATGGGTATAGTCACAGCTGCCATACAACCACTGCTTTTATCACAATTGTATTACTACGGTTTACAGCTACTAAAGCTCCCAGCGAATAGATAGTCTAACATTTTGTTTTGGTTGCAAAGAAGCATCCTCGTCAAGACTGCTGTAATAATTTTTATTTGTTACGTTATTTACAGTGGCACTAATAATTTTATTACTACTTAACTGATAATCGACAGATAAATCCCACAATATAAAACTACCTCGACTGCTTTCAGAGTCGCCGACCTTGTTTACTTTGAAGTAGTTACTGATCGAATTAGCTACCGATAACTTGCCATAACTGACTAAATATACCCAACTGAGTTTTTCTGGAGATAAATCATCCAATGTTTGATTTTGGTGGTCATAACCTGTTTGTTTATGGTAGCTAATATAATGATCAGAAGTATCACTCTTATGCCATTGCAACTCAATTTCACTACCTTGGATGTTTGCACTTTCAAGGTTCCGGTAGCTAAATTGATCTGTACTCTGTTCAAATCTTTCAATGTAGTTATCTAAACTATAATGATAAAACGCAGCTTGAATTGAAAATAACTCAGACTCTTGCCAAAACAAGGCCAGTTGTCCGCCTAAACTCGTTTCAGGCAACAAATCACGGTTCCCAATGATTAATCCTCTTGGGGAACTGCCATTAAAATAAAGCTCAGATAATGTCGGGTTACGAAAGCCATTGGCTATATTAAGTTCGGCATTTAATGATGACGTTACAGGAAAGTCTACCGTCAATGAGCCGTTTAATTCATTGCCATAACGGTTTTGCGAATCGTCGTGCATTTCACCACTTTGCTGCTCTAGCCAATCATACCTAACTGCAAATTCCATATTGGTTTGTCCCCAACGCCAACTATTTTTATTATATAGCGCAAGGTTATTCTCACTTCCTGACAGTCCAGTAGCCAGCATATTAGCGTTTAGTTCAGTTTGTGCTTCCAGTAACTGGTATTGGCTTGTTATGTTAACTCCTACTCTGCTTAACCAATCCACACCTATATAGCTGTCAAAGTCTGAAATATTAAGTTTACTAAGCCACTGGCCTCCTAAGGTGTGACTTTGATAATGGTTGGACGCATCGTATTCGTTGTACTTTAATGTTGTACTGTCCCAATTTTGATAATGATGGAATAATTTTGCGAACCAACCTGAATGACCATTAATTTGAATTTGAGCTAAAGAATGGGTTTCTTCAGGATATGCGCTTATTTCCGTAAGCAGATACTTGTTATTGCTTTTCCCTATATTCTTACCATAACTAGGTAACCATGAAAGAAGCGTTGTGAAGTTCTCGGATTCGTAATGATATCGCACTACGCCAGAGGCTCTTTCAAATTCAGTATTTAATTCATCACCATTTGGCGCTTCATCGTTAGTTTGATTTTGATAAGAAAAAGCACCTGAGAATTCATCAGCTTGATGCTTGATAGTTAAATCTATCCCTGTGCTATTTGTCTGTCCAGATAACTTTAGAAACGACTCATCAGCCATAGCAGTAGTCAAACTAACCACACCACCTAAAGCTTGAGTACCGTAAAGCGCGGAACTTGGCCCTTTAATCACTTGTCCCATAGTAAATAAGCCTGAAGCAATAAATGATGCTGAATTCCCTGCACTTCTATCTGTAATAATTGGAATGCCGTCTATTTCTGTTTTGACTCGCCCACGGCTGAAGCCACGTATGGAGTAACTTTGAAATTGTCCACCTTGACCGTTCAAGCTAACCCCAGGAATAGTGATCAGTCTGTCAACAATGGTTCTATTTGCATTGAAGGAAAATTGATCATTTAAATAAGCACTCGTTTGCTTACCTGTTGATAACAACACTGCGCTTTTTGGAGCTAATACTTGGATAACTTCTATATCACGTTGAAGCGTTTCGGCGACTAAAGAACTAGATAAAAAAACAGAAATGGAAAAAAGAAAAAATATAGGTTTTGTCATTACGTTTGAATTGGACCAACTTTATTTATCAAAACATCAAGCTCTATCCAACTTCAAAGAATAGATGAGATGACAGAATCGACTTATTGTAAATTTTACGTTTAGAGCCAGTTAAATGAGTTTAAGTACCCAATAAATCTTTCTCTACTACTGAATTAAAAAAGCAGCACCTCTTATAACCTTTTATGAAGGCAAAGAGATGCTGGTATGTTCGATAAGCTTAACAGTAATTATTCAATAACTGGAGCACCTGTAGTCCATGGACCACCAGCTTTTATTATTGCTTGTTGCAATGTAGGCATTGCATTTTGTTGTAATACTGAAAGACGCTTAATTACGGCATCTACTCCTTCAACAGCATAACCAAACTGCTCACGGTGTTGCTGTGTAGGACCGTATGATGACCTAACTGCAGACATTGCATATCTTAATCGGCTCATCACATTTGCAGGTTTAATTCCCTTTCTTTCCCGAGAGTTTAGGCCATATAACTCAAAGTTAATTGCATTAATTTCAGTTTGGATATCTGTAAATTGAGCTTCTAATTGAGTCGTATCCCCTGGGGTTCTATCAATAGCAGTACGTACAACTTTGATTGTTTTAGTGATGTTAGCCAGTACAGCAATTGCTGCAGATGAACGTCGTTCTACCGCTACTACTTCTTGATTATATTGGAATACATCCTCTGCAGATGAACCAGGTAATGCACCTTGGTAAATAGGCTTAAGCTCTAACTCTACAGGCCCAGCAAGTGGCGTTACTTTATTTCCTATACGTTTAAATAACGTTGCTGTGTATTTACCAGGAGCAGCCATGATCCCTCTACCACCTCGGCGTCCAGATGATGGTTTCGCATCTGTTACCGCACTGCCTTTAGCATAAGTCATGTCCCAAGTTACACGATGTAAACCTTTTTTGGTTTTTGCGGCAACTCGATTAACAAAATCACCAGTCGCATCTTTAATCTCGATGTAAATCGTTGGTTTTGCTTCTTGGTTTTCAGTTTCTATTTTTTCCCAAGAAGGATATTTAGGATACTTTTTATCTTTAACCATTTTCTTTTCAGCTTGTTGACGCTTTTGTTTTGCAGTTAATAAGCTGTCTTTTAAGTAATAAGTTAAGGTTGCACCGTGATCTGGGTTTTTCGCAGAAAAACGATCATTACCATCAGTTCTGCTATGATTTCTATCAAGACGGAACCACTTTGCTGGGCGACTCGGCGCAAATAATAAAGCATCTTGCTGCATTGATTTTTCAGTTAAATCTCGTAATGGTGCGTAGTCATCAAGGATATAGATACCTCGTCCAAAAGTGCCTACAACTAGATCATTTTCAGTACGTTGGAGCCTTACATCACGAGTTGAAATAGTTGGTATACCACCATTTAACTCAAGCCACTTCCCACCACCGTTCACGGTAAAAAATACGCCAAACTCAGTACCAATAAACATTAAGTTTTTATTTACATGGTCCTGTGTGATTCGCCAAACAAGGTGTTTATCTGGTAAATCACTCGCGATAGATTTCCACTTTTTACCTAAGTTAGTTGATTTGATTAAATACGGTTTAAAGTCACCATACTTATGATTATCTAACGCAACATAAACGGTATTAGGATCAAATAAATCAGCTCGTATATCATTTACGTAAGCCGTTGATGGCACACCTTTAACATCACTAAGATCAATTTTTCTCCAGTCTTTGCCACCATTGCTTGTTACTTGAATTTGACCATCATCAGTCCCCACCCAAAGAATATTTTCATCAACTGGGCTTTCTGTAAAATTGGCAATGGTATGGTATTCAGACATGGCATAAATATCCCAACCAGCTTCAACAGACCAAGTTCGGCCCATCATTGGCATATGCATACGATTACCATCTTTTGTTAAATCGCCAGAAATAGGTGTCCAACTATCACCACGGTTATCTGAACGCCAAACCCGCTGTGAAGCAAAGTAGATACGTTTAGGATCGTGAGTTGATACGTTAATAGGTGCATCCCAATTATAACGTTCCGCAGGCTCACCTAGACGAGGCTGTGGTTTGATAGATACATTTTCACGAGTTTTAGTATCGTGACGGTTCAAGTTTCCTTGCTGTGACTGTGAATAAACAATGTCAGGATTACCTGGTTCAGTAGCTGGCTGATGGCCATCACCACCTAAAGTTAAAAACCAATCTTTATTTTTAATACCTTCTGTACGAGCAGTACGAGAAGGGCCGCCTTGCGTTGAGTTATCTTGTGCGCCGGCATAAATTTTATAAAACGGTTTTGAATCATCAGGGGCAACTTTATAAAACTGAGCTAGAGGTAAGTTAGCCATAAAACGCCAGTTCTTCATTCTATCGTGAGACATATAAATGCCACCATCAGATCCCATTAACACAAAGTTAGGGTCGGTAGGATGGAATGCAAACGCATGATCATCTACGTGTTTACGCTTAGTATCTATTGGTGTCCACGTTTTACCACCATCATTAGACACTTTACTATAATTACTGGCTATATAAACACGGTCAAACTGGTGTTGATCTGCAAAAATTTCTTGGTAATAGTGTGGGCCTGTGCCACCACCAACTTCGTCAGACATTTTGTCCCAGCTAGCGCCACGATTTTCTGAACGATAAAATCCACCTTTACGATTGTCTGTTTCAATCGTAGCGTAGATTACATCAGAGTTCATAGGTGAAATAGCCATGCCTATTTTACCTTTATTACCTGATGGCAATCCTGTTTTCAGTTCAGTCCAAGTATCACCGCCATCTTCAGAAGTATGAATACCAGCACCTGGTCCTGTACCTACATAAGAAGCAACGGTTCTTTGACGAGACCAAGTCGCTGCATAAAGTTTATTTGGGTTGGTAGGATCAATTAAAAGTGATGTAACACCTGTCCATTTATCTTTTGTTTTTAATACTTGTTTCCAGCTTTTACCGCCATCTGTTGTTTTATACAGACCACGTTCTCCACCGCCCGTCCAAAGAGGTCCTTGTGCGGATACCCAAACTGTATTTGAGTCTTTAGGATGGATAATGATGTCAGAGATACGTTCACTCTTTTTCAGCCCCATATTTTTCCAGGTTTTACCGCCATCTAACGACTTATAAACACCATCACCAAAACTGATATGACGGCCACCGTTATTCTCGCCAGTACCTACCCAAATAATGTTTGAGTTACTAGGATCTATAGTTACATCGCCTGTGGAATATACAGCTTGTTTATCAAAAATAGGTGTCCACGTATTACCTGCATTATCGGTTTTCCAAACACCGCCAGAAGCAACCGCAGTATACCAAGTTGAAGGGTTATTCTGATCAACCGCAATATCGGAGATTCGTCCAGACATATACGCAGGGCCGATGTTACGTAATTCCATAGCTTCGAATGTTTTACTGCTAAATGGAGATTTGTTTTCTGAATCAGATTTTTTCAGTGCTAAAGCATCAGCACTGGGGAGTATTATGGACGCTGCAAGCACGACCTTTAATAATATATTCATGTTTCCGCCAGTTATGTAATTGTTATTATTCTAATATCAACAATATATAAAACTTTTAGGGATACAAGTTGGTAAACGGTAAAGTGACAATAAATGAGGTTTAATGACATATTATATCATTCTCATTATACGCTAATAGTATTAATCCCCTTCTTAATGACTCAAACCCATAATAGGTTTCGTGTTCTGACAAGCTAAATGCATAAGTATAACTTGCTTGCTCAAGCACTATTATCAATAGCGCTTAAACTTATTCACCTCGCATCTCAAAGTTTTTTTAATCTTCCTGCCAAGTTAACGCTAGCTTATATAAGTCATTTTTTTTCAAATCATGAACTTGTGCTGTTATTGCGGCGGCTTTTTTGGTTGGGAGTTCTGCCATTAATAATTTCATTAACTTTTCAGCTTCTGGTGACAAAGCTTGCTCGGTTTTATTTGGCGCTAACATCAACACCATTTCACCTTGCTGACGGTCTTTATCCGCTGCAAACCAGTCAATGATTTTTTGCGCATTACCTTTAACAAAGCTTTCAAAGTGCTTGGTTAACTCTTTGGCTAATACCACTTCTTTATCTTCGCCTAGTGTTTGTTTGATATATTCTAATGTGTCGATAATACGGCGAGGGCTTTCGTAAAATACTGTGGTGAAGTCGGCATTTTTATATTTTTCTATTTCGGCGATTCGGGCTTGTTGCTTTACAGGTAAAAAGCCAGCGAACAGAAACTTATCCGTTGGTAATCCAGCTGCACTTAATGCCGTGATCACAGCACTTGGCCCTGGAATTGGATTAATGGTAACACCTTGATCCCTAGCAATATTAACTAGATTGTAGCCTGGATCAGAAATAAGAGGTGTACCAGCATCGCTTATTAAAGCAATATTTTTACCTTCATTAATTAAATCTATTAAATACTGAGCTTTTTGTTTTTCATTATGATCATGCAAAGCAAACATTTTAGTTTTAATACCAAAGTGCGACAACAGCTTACCACTGTGGCGTGTATCTTCTGCTGCAATAAGATCAGCGCTGTTTAATATGTCTAACGCACGTTGAGTAATGTCAGATAAATTACCTATTGGAGTGGCGACAATATACAGTGTTCCAGCTTCTATCATGTTTGAATGTCTCTTGACCGTTGTGCGGATGATAATTGGCTTGTATGATACCTTTTTCTTGTACGAATAAGTAATACCGTTTAACACAAAATAATATTCTGCGCGGTATGTAATTATATTTAACTAAGGTGATTTTAGTGACTCTTGGACAAACAACCCAATTTATATTGGCTAATTGGTTACGCCTAGCTAAACTTTCAATTTGTATTGTTGTTATTGCTAGCTGCTCATCTTCTGAGCCGTCAAAAGTTACCACAATTGGTAAACCTAACAATAAAACTAAAGAATCGAGTACTCCCCCTATTTATAATAGTGAGTTTCTCATCAATAAAGCCGATGACTTAGGTATTGCTGAAGGTCGTACTCATAGAATTAAAGCGGCCGAGTTAGCAATCCAAGAAGAACACAGTATTGGTTACATCAAAAAAATTCTGGTTAATATAGATTTAGAAGTATTTGGTACTATTAACGAAGAAATATCGTTAATCAAAACCTTGCTTCATGTAAAGAATAACCGTGACGCTGCACGCGTATTAAAGCGGTTAAAACAAGGTGCGTTACCAGTTAAATACCAAGTACCAATGTGGATCTTAACAGCACAACTTAGCTCTTATAACGATCAACACGTAGACACAGTTAAAAACTTATTCAGAGTGAAAACATTATATCCAGAGCGTTTAACACCTTCTGATATGTTATTGATCAACGAGTTAATTTGGCAGCACATAGTGCAAATCCCAGAAAAATCGTTAAACAAGTTTGTTAGTGACTTTGGCAGCGAAGCCGCCAGTTGGGTACAACTGGCTAAAATAGTACAACACCATATAGGGACTCCTGAACAGTTCCCAGTTGAGTTACAGCGTTGGTATACCAATTACGCTTCATTTAATGATGTTGATTATTTGCCACAAAGAATTAAAACCCTTCTTTCAGTTCAACCTTATGCGCCTAGAAAGCTAGCTTTGTTATTGCCTCTTACTGGCTCTATTGCAAAACAAGCACAAACGATTCGTAATGGATTTCTAGCTAATAGTGACTTTAGTGACAATGTTGAAATCATCATTATTAACACAGAAACAGAAAGCTTAGAGAATATAGAAAAACAGATTAGTGAACAGAAGGTAGAGTTTATTGTAGGCCCTCTGAAAAAAGATAAGATCATTGAATTTCAAAAAAGTCCAATATTAGCTGACATCCCTACTTTGTATTTAAACTCAATTGAACTAGAGCAATACGATAATAATTCACAGTTTTACTTTTCTCTTGCTCCGGAAGATGAGATTAACCAAGCCGTTGAATACTTTATAAGTAAACACATTGAACACCCAGCTCTTATCTATGCTGATAATTCATTAGGCAGACGTTTAGCTGAGCAGTTTGAACAACAATGGTTATTCCATACAGACAAAAAAATTGAAACTATCGCGTTTAAAAATAAATCGAAATTAGGCGTAGCTGTTAAGAATTTACTCGATGTGAATTACAGTGAAAAACGAGTTAAAGAAATGGAAAATCTATTTGGCGCTCAATTACAAGCTGAGAACCGAAGCAGAAACGACATTGATGCCATTTATGTGATTGCTAACTCACAACAAACCCGCTTAATTAAGCCATTTTTTGATACCAATGTAAGTGTGTTTAATAAACGACTGCCTATTTATGCATCTAGCCGTAGTTATTTAATTGGTGAAACTAAATCGCAAAAGCGAGACTTAAACGACTTAACCTTTACCGAAATGCCTTGGTTGGTAAAAGACACAAACAAACAAGCAACTAAGATTTATGAACAAGTGAGTGAGAACCATACCCAGCTTAAAAAGTTATTTGCTTTTGGTTATGACGCTAAGCATTTAATCCCTTTGCTAAGTCAACTTGATATTTTGTCGGGCTTAGAAGTGTCTGGACTTACAGGTAAGTTACGTTTAGACGAGAAAAATACAATTAAGCGATATTTAGACTGGTCTAGATATCAACAAGGAAAAATTGTTGTTCTTAAAAAACTTATTAAATAAACGCTCTTTAGGTGACATTAAAGAGCAACAAGCCAAACAATATTTACAAGCTCAAGGTTTGGTTTTTGTTGAACAAAACTTTAACTGTAAGTTAGGAGAGATTGACTTAATCTTTTCAGATACAGCAGCTAACATTTTGGTTTTTGTTGAAGTAAAATTCCGATCTAGCAAACAATTTGGCGGCGCTGCTGCATCAGTTACACCAAGCAAGCAACAAAAAGTAAAAAAAGCCGCGCTTTTTTACTTATCCCAACGTAAAATTAACCCATCTATCCGATTCGATGTTGTTGCTTTTGACAATGAACAAATAAACTGGATTCAATCTGCATTTTCATGACTGATAATAAAATAAAACAATTATATACAAATAACATTCAAAACTTGATGGCTTCTGGTGAACAGAATGCAGACTTTTTGGCGCTTTCCGCTGCGCTAATTTCTCAGACCTTATTATCGGGTAACAAAGTATTAACCTGCGGAGATACCCTAAGTTCAATGATTGCTCAACACTTTGCGGGTATCTTAGTTAATTATTATGAGATTGAACGCCCTTGCTTACCAGCCATTGCATTATCTAATACCGCACAACACTGTGCGTTAGATCAACGTGATGACAACCTTATGGTCGAAGTATTTGCCAGACAAATTAGAGCTATTGGTAATGCACAAGATATATTAGTGGTGTTTTCTTTAAATAATAAGGAACCTTCTATCAAATCAGCAATCGAAGCTGCTCTAACTAACGATGTACAAGTAATTGCGTTTACTTCTGATGATGGCGGTGAAATTGCTGGGTTATTAGGTGAAAACGATATTGAAATCCGTTTACCAACCAACAAGCCAAGTAGAACGTTAGAAATTCAATTATTTACCGTTCATGTATTAAGTGAATTGATAGACGAAGTCATCTTTTCAATGTAACCAAATAATAACGAGAATATCTACCTATGACATTTACTAAAAAGCTATTAATTTTAGCGATTTCTCTGTCTACCCTTCAAGGTTGTGCAACCGCTATTGTTGCCGGAACCGTTACAGCCGTTTCAGCAGCTAATGATCCTCGTACTATCAGTACGCAAATCGACGACAACGGCATTGAACTCAAAGCCGCTTTAGAGCTAATGAAAGACGACGGTGTAAGTAAACACACCAATCTAAGTGTGATCAGTTACAACGGTAAAGTGTTAGTGGTTGGTCAATCACCAAATAAATTTTTAATTAGTACCGCAATTAACATTATTAAAGGTATTGATGGTGTTAAAAATATACACAATCAAATTAAGCTAGGTACTCCAGCATCTATGACAACCAGGACTGTTGATGCTTGGATCACAACTAAAGTTAAATCTGAATTATTAACTCACGACATAGTTAAAGGCCACAACATAAAAGTGGTGACAGAAAACAAAGAAGTATATTTATTAGGTTTAGTGAGTAACGAACAGTCAACATTAGCGGCCAAGGTTGCGTCAGAAGTAACCGGTGTTGAAAAAGTAATTACGGTCTTTGATAACTAAGCTTATACCAATTTGATTAAGTACTTTTAAATCAAATAAGAAGTAAATAAAAAGCCGGTCAATTTATATAAATTGACCGGCTTTTTATTAAACCAATATTATTTAAGCTAACTGACAGCAGTTACATACTTTCTTTCAACGCCTTTTTTCTTGCCCACTTAACTTTAAATCCTTCACCTAATGCTAGTAAACAAGGGGTTAAGATCAATGTTAATACCGTTGCAAACGCTAATCCACCAGCGACTGCAATTGATAATTGAGACCACCACTGAGTAGACGGCGCACCATGCTCAACTAAACGGTCAACAAAGTCGATATTAAGCTCTAACACCATTGGCATTAAACCTAAAATCGTCGTTACTGTAGTTAACATAACAGGTCGTAAACGTTGTGCGCCCGTTCTTAAAATCGCCTCTTTGATATTTATACCTTGTTTACGTAATACGTTAAACGTATCAATTAACACAATATTATTATTCACTACTATGCCAGCAAGAGAAATAACACCAATCCCTGACATGACAATGCCAAATGGTTTTTGTACGATTAACAATCCTAAAAACACACCAACGGTAGAAAATAATACCGCACTTAAAATTAAACCAGCTTGATAAAAGCTATTAAATTGAGTGACTAATATAATTGCCATAATGAATAATGCGATTAAAAATGCACTTTCTAAAAACTCTAAAGACTCTTGCTGATCTTCATTTTCACCACGGACTTTAATGTTTATACTTTTGCTTAAATTAAGTGACGGCAGCATTTTCAGCAGCATTGGCAACTGTTGATTCAACAGCACACCGGGTGCCATGTCGGCGGCAATTTGTACCACGCGGCGACTATCAACACGACGGATCACATCAACTTTCTGCACTGCTTTTTGCTCAACAAAATTACTTACTGGTACCATTCCAATTTGAGTTTTAACTCGTACTGAATCTAGCTTACCAATATCACGTTTGTCCTCTGGATAACGCACTCGTATATCCAACTCATCGTCAACATCATCTGGACGATACTCACCAATTTTAAGTCCATTAGTGACCATAGAAATCGTGCTACCTAACAAGGTTGCATCTGCACCAAAACGAGCAGCATTACTTCTGTCTATTAACAACTGCCATTCTATTCCTTCTTTATTCGCGGTATCGCTAATATTAATAAAGTTACCTGTGTTATCTAATGCGTGACGGATAGTTCTCACCGCTTCTGTCAATTCATCAGGGAACCTAGAGCTCAACTCTAATACTAATGCTTTACCGCCGCTTGGCCCATTTTCATCTTTACGAACTTCCAGCTCAACACCAGCAATATCATCAGTAAGTGCGTATACATCTTTTATGATGTCATCTGCTTTTTTACGTAACTGCCAATCCACTAAATTCATACGCATGGAACCAATTTGATCGCTGCCTCCAGTGCGAGCATAAAGTGTTTCAATTTCTTTTAAATCTACTAGGCGACTTTCAATTTTTTGCATGATCTTATCTTTTTCAAAAATAGATAAATCACCATGAGAACGAACAATAATATTAGCGCCAACAGGTTCAACTTCTGGGAAAAACTGTGCGCCAAGTCCACTTACACCAAATCCAAGAAAGACCACAATAGCAATCAAAAAAGACATAATTAAAGACTTTAAAGGATGTTGAATTGCGACTGCCAATACACGAATATATCTGCCGGTAAAACCACTTACCTTAGTAATATCACCATTTTCTGCTTCATGCATTTGCGCTTTATCTTCTGCTGATAAAGGTCTGATTTTTCCAATTAAAGATCCAATCGCAGGTACAAATATTAATGCCATAACTAAAGATGCGGTTAGTACCGCAATTAATGTAATTGGCAAATACTTCATAAATTCGCCCATCATTCCCGGCCAAAATATTAATGGTGCAAATGCCGCTAGCGTTGTTGCTGTTGATGCAATAATTGGCCAAGCCATACGCTTGGCTGCTTCACGATACGCTTCTTTTCTATGGTGGCCTTCACTCATCATTCTGTCGGCAAATTCGGTTACTACAATTGCGCCATCAACCAACATGCCAACGGCCATGATCAACGCAAACAGTACAACCATGTTTACCGTCAATCCCATTAATGAGATCACCAATATACCGGTTAAGAATGACCCTGGAATGGCAATACCAACCAAAGTAGCAGAGCGCACACCTAGCGTAGCTATAATAACTATGACCACTAATAACACGGCTGACAACACGTTGTTCTGTAAATCTTTCAACATCTGCTTTACGTCTTTGGACTGATCGCCCGTGTAAGTAACTTCAATGTGCTCAGGCATAATATTTCTGCCTTGTTCAACTATCGCCTTTACTTTATCTATGGTTTCAATAATGTTTTCGCCGGGACGCTTCTTAATTTCTAATGACACCGCAGGATGTGTATCAAGCCGAGCAAAACTGGTTGGATCTTTATACGAACGACGAACCTCTGCAACATCACCAAAAGTGATCACTCGGTCACCTTCAATTTTTATTGGTTGTTCGTATACATCTTTTACACTTTCATAAACCGACGGTACTTTTACTGCAAAACGACCAGCACCATTATCTAATGTACCTGCCGCAACCAAACGGTTATTACGGTCTAACAAGTTAAATATATCGCTTTGATCTAAGCTGTAACTTTCCATTAATAACGGGTCGACAACAATTTCTACAATGTCTTCACGGTCGCCGCCAATTTCAACTTCTAAAACTTCTTTTAACCCTTCAATCACATCTCTAAGCTCACGGGCAATGGTGACTAATGCTCGTTCTGGTGCAGGCCCTGATAACACAACGGTGATAACAGGTTGCTGATCAGCCATACTGACTTGTTTAATAACAGGCTCTTCTGTGTCAGAAGGCAGTTTGGCCTTAGCTAACGTTACTTTGTCACGAACATCAGCAAGGGCGCTCTTAGTGTCCCAACCAGCAAGAAATTCTAACTGCACAGAAGCATGACCTTCACTGGCATTTGAGGTCATTTCTTTAACACCCTGTAAAGATTGCAGCTCGTTTTCCATTGGACGTACTAACATACGCTCAGCATCTTCTGGTGAAATACCGTCATGAATAATAGATACGTAAATAATAGGAATATTTACGTCAGGATTGGATTCTTTTGGAATATTATTATAAGTCACTGCACCGGATATAATTAACAATACAAAGATCATTAATACTGTGCGAGTGCTATCTAAAGCTGCATCAATAAAGGCTTTCATTTATCTTCCGCCTTTATTGTTGTTTATAACTGGCTAAAACTTTATCACCAGGGCGCACAAAGCCTTGCCCTAACGTAATGACTTCGGTAGGGCCTGAAAATCCCCCCAACCAAACACCATCATTTTCAGCTTTAACAATATCTATTGGCGTAAATACCACATGCTCATCTTTTACCGTTTTCACCCCTAAGTTACCTAACGAGTCCAAAGATAATAAGGCTGGCGTAACTTTAATGGCTTGTTCAGACTTAAACTCAATCAACATTTCAGTACTTACACCAGCTTTCATTTTTTGATTTGGATTGGTAATGGCCACTTCAACTGGGAAAGTGTTAGTGCCTTTATCAGACACACTGGCAATATATCTCACTTTGCCTTTTACTGTACTGCCATCAACTAATTTAACCGAAACCGATGTGTCGTTGGTTAAATCATCAATGTATTTTTCTGTCACATTAGCTTTAACGACTAAAGTGGTTAAATCGACAATTTGAAACAAGGCATCGCCTTTACGGACATAGGTGCCAACTTCCGCATTTCTGGTATTTAAAAAACCAGAAAATGGGGCGCGGATTGTACTTTTTTCTAATAAGGCGTTGCGATATTTCACATTGGCTTTGGCTTGAACTAATGACGCATACGCTTGCTCTAAAATTGATTGTCCTTGTAAACCTTTGTCCGACAATGACTTAGCTCCTTGATATTCAATCCTGCGCTGTTTTACTAACGCTTTAGCGTAATCTAATTGCTCTTTTTTATCGTCTTTGACTAACTCAAGGATGATTTGACCTTCTTTAACAAAGTCGCCTTCTTTAGCTAAAATTTGTTCTACGCTACCTTCTAATTCTGAACTTAATTCAACGGTTCTTTTTGGTTCTGTTCTACCGTAAAGTTCAATTGTGCGGCTAATGGCACTAGGGGAAAATGTGGTGACTTCAACACTAGGAATGATATCTTCAGTTTCAGAAGATGATGTTTTGTTACTTTTCATATCAGAGTCATTATTTACTACCCCTGATAACATCCATACAATTAATAATACACAGGCCAAAACAGCTAAAATGTATGGTTTTTGCTCAATTGTTTTTTTTATACCCGAGACAACACTCATGCTTATTCCTATTATTAGATCCATGTAATAACCAAGAAAATATAACTCGTTAACATCCTGGTAGCCTAGTGAGTCATTCTAAAGCAAGGTACTTATTTTAGGTAGAATAAAGTACAAAAAAAGGCCGTTATTTAACGACCTTAATTGTAAAAATATGTTTTGGGTAGGTTAAACGCTAAAGCTTGCACCACAACCACAAGTTGTTGTTGCATTTGGGTTGTTAACAAAAAAACGAGAACCTTCTAATCCTTCAGTGTAATCAACCACTCCACCAACCAGATATTGTAAGCTCATAGGATCAATAACCATGCTCACACCTTGCTTTTCTATTTCCATATCGCCGGCATTGACGTCTTCGTCAAAAGTAAAACCGTATTGGAAACCAGAACAACCACCACCAGTTACATAAACTCTAAGTTTTAATGCTGGATTCTCTTCTTCTTCCACTAACTGTTTTACTTTAGTCGCGGCGGCATCTGAAAACTGAATTGGCAGCTCAGGAATATCGGCTGATGCTTCAGCTGGAGTAACAAGTGTAGTCATGGAAAAAACCTCTGAAATTTGAGGGCGACATTATGGAATACCCGACAATTTTAGTCAAGTATTCAAATCAAGTTTAAAATCGACTAACACACCCAAAAAACCAGTATTTATAACTCAAAATCAGGCCAATCTAATTTTTGTGTAAACGATTTGTAAGATTGCCATTTAGTTTTAGGCTGTATTACTCTAACTGCAAGCTGCTCAGCAATCATATCGGGCTTTAATTCAAATTCCCCCTCAAAGTACTGGAAAAAGTGAAAGCTAAATTTAAGATTCTTTGTAGATAACCCCGCTAACTTAGCTAAATCTAGCTCTAACTTTTCATCGTTCTGGCTAACAATTAACTTAAGTCGAATATTACCTCTAGCATAACGCTTAGCTGAATTCGTTTGTACTAATGCAAACCTAAAAGTATAACGATTTTCAATATTGCTAGGCTCAACATGAAACTGCTCTACCGATATTCCGTCAGCCACTAATTCAGGTGCTAATACTTTTTGGTAAAAGTTAAGTTCTCTGCGTAATGAAAAAGACTCTTCACGAATTTCTAACAACTCTTGCTGAATTTGCTCATTTGCACGTTGCTCAACTTCAAGTTCAACGGACAAATAATTAATTCGTCTTATTTTGCGGTCAAGCTCGCTGTATAAGTTATCCAAACGATATTCTTGATCTTGAATTTTGCTCTGTTGCCAAGTGTCAACTTCTCCACCCGCTTTATAACCAAGATAACCAACCAAAATAACAATTGATAATAACAACAACATAAATTTGAATCGGCCTAGCTTATTTTTTAGACCGTTAAAGCTCCACCAAGGAGTCATATACTTTCCTACTACACCAATAAAAACATCACTTTGTTAATTGTACTCATTATTTCACAAGGTGTTAGTGGTTATTGGATAATTTTAATTACAGATTCAAACTTTATGGTACACTTTTGACCCATTGATTTACCACTATTAATCGGAATTTTAATGCTCTCTAGTAGCCTGTATGCGTTAAGGAAACGACTGGCTGTTCCCTACACTAGTTTACAACTTAGCCTTTTGGGGTTATGTGGTGGCATTATTGCAGCATGTTTAATCGTGTTGTTTCGTTTATCCATTGAATTTGTACAATTTTCATTTACCCCTAGTGGCATATTTGGCGATATATCTCCTTATATTATTCCATCACTTCCTATACTAGCCGCTGTATTAATTGTGGTTGTCGCTGATTTTACTGGATTAAAACATTACCGTTTAGGCATTCCTTTTGTATTGCACAGAGTTAAAGCTCATTACGGTGATATGCCCATTGGCAATGCGATTAATCAATTTGTCGGTGGTGTTTTAGCCTTATCAAGTGGTTTTTCTGTTGGTCGTGAAGGGCCATCTGTACATATTGGCGCATCAGGCTCTAGTTGGTTGGGACATTGGTTACGCCTGCCACATAATGCAGTAAGAACGTTAACATCTTGCGGAATTGCAGCGGGTATATCAGCCTCGTTTAACACGCCATTGGCAGCGGTTATTTTTGTTATGGAAGTGGTACTCAGAGAATACAAAATTCATATCTTTATTCCCGTTATGCTGGCTTCTTGTGCAGGCTCAATCATCACTCAGTCCGTATTTGGCCCACAAGTTGAATTTGCTTATATGAGTGTATTCAATTTACCTGTTAATCATTACCCATTTTTAATTTTATTGGGAATGACCTTAGGCGCTTCTGCTTTTATATTTAATACTAACTTACTACGTATGATGAAAACATTCCGTAATGTGTCTATGTTCCCACGCTTGTTAATAGCTGGCGTTATAACAGCCTTGTTTGGTTACTTTGTACCGGAAGCTTTGGGGGATGGAACCAGCACAATTGGTCAAGCTATGTTGTCTCCAACTGATACACAACTGATCATTATCTTGTTGTTCTCTAAACTAATTCTTACTTGGGTCGCGTTAGGCTTAGGTATACCAGGTGGCATTATTGGCCCTGTATTTGGTCTTGGCCTTTTACTTGGATTATGCATTGCTAATATCGTGATGCTGTTTGATCCTAACACTCAATTTATGAGTACTTATGGTGTATTAGGCATGGCTGGGTTAATGGCTTCTTGTTTACATGCGCCATTAGCCGCTTTAGTTGCCGTGGTTGAATTAACAGGATCATCAGAAGCGGTTACTCCAGCTATTATTGTTATTGTTACCTCTTATATAATGAGCGCACAGGTATTAAAAAACCGTTCTATTTTCATACAACAACTTGAGTATCAGCAATTAGCTTTCCAAACACCGCCTGTCATTGATGTGTTATCAAAAACTGGCGTATTGGCTGAAATGAAAACTAACCTTCACCTTATTGAGTATCGGACCGAACAAGACGTTCGCTTTCATTTAAAACAAGCACAAGAAAAAGATAACCAAATATTAATTGTGTCTATAAAACACGACTTAGGCACAGATTATTCGTTAGCAGAAACTGAAAAAACCATTTCTGGTGACATTAGTAAAATAAAATACACACCACTGCAAACGGTTAATACCCGTTCTACTATGGCCCATGTGTATGAAATATTAGAAGAACAAAAAGATGGCGCTACGTTAATTACCTCTATTAGTGGAGAAAAAGTAGTTGGCATAGTGCTATGGGATCAATTACATACAATATTAATGAAGAGGTTCGCGTTAGCATAATGACAATTTTGTGGTTAAAAGCATTTCATATATTTTTTATAGTAGCTTGGTTTTCAGGTATTTTTTACCTACCTAGATTATTTGTTAATCATGCTCAAATCTCAGATAAACATACGTCTGAAACCTTAAAAGCAATGGAACGTAAATTATTATTTTTTGTAACACCATTTGCCATTATCACTTTAATCCTTGGCTCCTTACTTATTTACCAATATGGCATGGATTGGTTTAAACAAGCACATTGGCTACACGCCAAATTGCTGCTCGTCACAATATTGTACTGTTATCACGGTTACTGCTTTAAGCTTTTGAGTGACTTTAAACACAACCGTAATACTAAAAGTAGTAAGTTTTATCGGATAATTAACGAACTACCCGTATTAGTGTTATTAGCCATAATTTTATTAGCCGTATTAAAACCAATATTTTAGCGATTTACTAGCAGTAGAATGTTATTGGAAGCAATCTTAGCTTTAGCCTTTTCATTCGCTCGGTTATAATCGCGCCAACTTTTTTCAGCCCTTTTTAGCGTGGATATTTGTATGAATTTTTCTGGTCAACATGTACTTTCAGTTAATCAATTTGAACGTGACAATTTAGAATATATTTTCAACATCGCTGAGAAGATGGAACCTTATGCTAAACGGAAATTACGCACAAAAGTGCTAGACGGCGCTATTTTAGGCAACCTGTTTTTTGAACCATCAACTCGTACACGTGTAAGTTTTGGTTGCGCCTTTAATTTATTGGGTGGTGAAGTTAGAGAAACCACAGGGATGGAAACCTCAGCATTAGCTAAAGGCGAATCTTTATACGACACCGCTCGCGTTATTAGCAGTTACAGTGATGTGATTGCTATGCGTCACCCACAAGCCGGTTCTGTTGCTGAATTTGCAGAAGGTAGCCGAGTTCCAGTTATCAACGGCGGCGACGGTGCTAACGAACATCCAACACAAGCATTGTTAGACCTATATACAATCCAATCTGAATTACGGGCTTTTGAGCAGAAGATTGATGGCATGCATATCGCTATGGTTGGCGACTTAAAAAATGGCCGTACCGTACATTCTTTATCTAAGCTATTAGCAAAATATAAAAATGTACATTTAAGCTTAATCTCCCCAACTGCTTTAGCCATGCCAGATTATGTAATTGACACTCTTGAAAACGCAGGTCACAAGGTAACCATTTCTGACAATATGGAACAAAACATCAATGCTGATATTGTTTACCAAACGCGTATTCAAGAGGAACGTTTTGCTAGCCAAGATGACGCTAACAAATACCGTGGTCAGTTCCGCTTAAACAGCGATATTTACACACGTTTTTGTAAATCAAATACTGTTATTATGCATCCATTACCTCGGGATTCACGCGCTGCCGCAAATGAGCTTGATAACGACTTAAATCAAAACCCTAACTTGGCTATTTTCCGTCAAGCAGATAATGGCGTTTTGATTCGTATGGCTTTGTTTGCGATGACCTTAGGCGTCGCTGACAAAGTAGATAAATATCAATGCGACGTGCCTTTTTATAGCGCGAAATAAATCAGCATATTATTCACCTCAATGAATAAATTGAGGTGTTGTTCACCATTAATATAAGAAAGTACATTTATGAACAAATCATCAGAGTTATTTGAACAAGCTAAACAACATATCCCAGGTGGCGTTAACTCACCTGTTCGTGCATTTAATGGCGTAGGTGGCACACCAGTATTTTTTGCTAAAGCAGACGGCGCATGTGTTTACGACGTAGACGGCAAAGAGTACATAGATTACGTAGGTTCTTGGGGACCAATGATCTTAGGCCACAATCACCCAGCAATTAAAAAGGCAGTATTAGAAGCCGTAGAAAACGGCTTAAGCTTTGGCGCACCAACGGAAGTTGAAGTAACCATGGCCAATAAAGTAACAGAATTTTTACCATCAATTGACAAAGTACGCATGGTAAATTCAGGAACCGAAGCCACAATGACGGCAATTCGCCTAGCACGTGGTTATACAGGTCGTGACAAATTGCTTAAATTTGAAGGGTGTTACCACGGCCACGCTGATTCTTTGTTAGTTAAAGCAGGTTCTGGTTTATTAACCATGGGTGTACCAAGTTCTCCAGGTATTCCTGCCGATGTTGCAGCGCACACCTTAACAGCTGAGTTTAATAATTTAGACTCTGTACGTGCGTTATTTGAAGCGCAACCTGATGATATTGCTTGTATTATTGTTGAACCCGTTGCAGGCAACATGAACTGCATTCCACCAAAAGATGGATTTTTACAAGGTCTTAGAGACTTATGTGACGAATTCAAAGAGGTATTGATTTTTGACGAAGTTATGACAGGTTTCCGTGTTGCCAAAGGCAGCTGTCAGACTCTATATAACGTTAAACCAGATTTAACAACTCTTGGTAAGATCATTGGCGGCGGCATGCCTGTTGGCGCATTTGGTGGCAGAGCTGACATCATGGCGCATTTAGCACCAGATGGCCCAGTTTATCAAGCGGGGACATTATCAGGCAACCCAGTTGCAATGGCAGCTGGTTTAGCGGCGTTAGAGCAATTAGAAGTTGACGGTTTTTACCAAGAACTAACAGACAAAACTACTTATCTGTTAAACGGCATAAAAGCACAAGCCGCTAAATACAAAGTAGCCATGACCACCTCACAAGTTGGCGGCATGTTTGGTTTATTCTTTACTGACAAAGAAAAAGTACAAAGCTTTGCAGAAGTAATGACCTGTGACGCAGACA
>JAWUWS010000001.1:0-38715 GCA_034111705.1 Psychrosphaera sp. | reverse complement strand
GGAGGACTTTCTATTTGCACCTTCACGTATTTGAGCGGTAGCAAGTGGCGTGTCATTACGTTCTTTTTGATAAGTACGTCCAGCCAACACCTTAATTTCATAAGTAGCAAAGAAGTCATAACCAACACCACGTTGCCCCATTAATAATGCGTCGTCTTTAGACATACCCGGTAAACGAAGCATAGTATTGTTTTCATTGGTGTTGCCTGGGGTTTCATTTGACCAAGTGACCGCAGTAACTTGTGGCGTTTTGCTGATCTCTTTAACTAGCATATCCAGCTTTTCGCTTACCACATCTAAACCAATGCGGTGAACTAACAGCATATTGTCTTTGTTAAAACCTGGATTCATTTTGTCTGCATATTGCATTTGGCTATAAACCACTGCGGTAGAAATAAACAAACCAATAGATACCGCAAATTGCATGACAACTAATATAGCTCTTAATTTTACAGAAGCGCTAGATTCAGCTGATTTATTGGCTTTTAATACCGTTGCAGGTCTAAAGTTTGACAATACAAATGCAGGATAAAGACCGCCTAAAATACCGACCAATAATGCTAAAGCTGTGATTTGTAACATGTCGCTAGAAGCATAATTGATGGCTAACTCTTTATTTAAAACCTCGTTATAAAAAGGCAATGCAAGTTCAACCAAACCAATAGATATAGCTAATGCAATAAAGGTCACTAATACCGACTCACCTAAAAACTGGAAAATTAAGTTTGAACGAGACGCCCCCATCACTTTACGTAATGACACTTCTTTTGCTCTTTGGCTCGCACGAGCCGTTGATAAGTTCATAAAGTTGATGATGGCGATGATCAATATAAGCACGGCAATAGCTGAGAAAATAAAGACTCGGGTCGCGTTGCCACGTTCAGTCATTTCACCGCTGCCTACCGAATGTAAGTGTAAGTCTTTAATATTCATGGCACTTAACTCAATAAAGTCAGATGCTTTGGCGCCTAGCCCGCCAATTGGCAGTTTTGGAAAATTACGATTTGAAAAATCGTCAAAGGTTGCGTTGATATGATCTAAGTCAGACGGTTTTTTAGTTTGAAAATAAAGCTGAGCGTTGACTGAAAACCACTGTGCAAAAAGAGAGGTGCGCTCAGTCCAGTCATTTTCATCAATTAGCGCCAGCGCTTTAATTGGTAATTGAGTATTTGATACTGAGTTTTCAATCACCGCGGTTATTTTGTAATCTCTTTGAAAGTAGTCGTAATCTAAGCTGAGAGTCTTACCTATCGGGTCTTCTTGACCAAAGTATTTGACCGCTAATTCTTTGGTTAATATTAACGAGTGAGGGTCGTTTAACGCATTAGTTAAGTCGCCAGATAATGAGGTTAAATCAAACATAGTTAAAAAGTCTTTATCAACCAAGCTAACTTGTTGAATAAAGGTTTCTGCGCCCACCATAATTGCAGGTGAAATATTTGCCACACGAGAAGCTTGAGTTACTTGTGGGTAATCTTTTTTTAATGCATGTATTAGTGGTCCTGGAGCTGACACCGCTTTAAACGGGTCTCGTCCTGGGATTTTAAATACAATATGAGAACGGTGTAATGTATCGGCATTTTTCCAAAATGTATCATAGGATAATTCAGAACGAACAAATAAGGTGATCAAGGTAACGGCCGCTAAACCAATAGCTAAACCTAATATATTGATACTTGAAAACAGCTTGTTGTGGTTGATGTTGCGCCAGCCACTTAATAAATAATTATAAATTAACATGTCAGTATTCCTTAGCTAACGGCTTTTAAAGCAGGCTCTACAACTTGACCATCTAATAAGGTGATAGTGCGAGTGGCAAATTCAGCATGTGCTGGCGAGTGAGTAACCATAACGATGGTCTTACCGTTTGCGTTGAGTTCTTGCAGCATTTCCATCACTTCATGACCGTGTTGGGTATCTAAGTTACCGGTTGGTTCATCGGCTAAGATCATGGTTTGGTCGCCAACCACGGCTCTTGCCACTGCAACACGCTGTTGCTGACCACCAGATAACTGGCTTGGCATATGATTGGCTCTGTGGGTAATGCCCACTTGTTGCATAACTTTCTCCACTCTTTCTTTACGCTCTGCGCTTGGAATGTTGTGATAAAGCAATGCCAGTTCAATATTTTCTCTTACGCTTAGTTCATCGATTAAGTTAAAGCTTTGGAAGATAAAGCCAATATTGTGTTTTCTTATATTCGCTAGTTTTGCCTCTGAATAATTTGCTACGTCTTCATCGTTAAACCAATAATGCCCGGACGTTGGGCTGTCTAACATGCCAATAGTATTTAATAAGGTAGATTTACCACAACCAGACGGCCCCATAATGGCAATAAATTCACCTTTTTTTATTTCAATCTCGATATTGTTTAATGCTGTTGTTTCAACGTTTTCAGTACGGTAACTCTTAGACAGATTTTGAATTTTTAACATTGTTGTTATTCCTTATTAATGATTTTTAGTAATTTTTATTTGTTCTATGTCGGTATAAGCTTGGTAAGTTGAGCTGATAAACTGCTCACCTACGGTCAAACCTGATACCACCTCAATGAATTGATTGTTTTTACGGCCAAGTTTTATGTTGCGGCGACTTGCCGTATTGGTGTTTTTGTCAATAACAAATAACCAATGTCCGCCCGTGTCTTGATAAAATGAACCATTTGGGATCAACAAAGTATCTACTGGCTCTCCTAAACTAAACTTGGTGGCCATGGCTTGTCCTCTGCGAATATTACTAGGCTGGATTTCCTCAAATTTAAGATCCACACGAAAGGTGCCGTTTACGATTTGAGGATAAATTTTGCTAACACTTAATTGATAAGTTTCACCGTTATGAGTAGTGCTAGCCAATTGACCAATAGTGACTCGGCCTAAATAAAACTCGTCAATACTCGCCTCTAATTTAAACGCCGACGGCTCATCAATCTGACCTATACGTTCGCCGCGACTAATAGACTGACCAATTTCTAAATCAAAGCCGGATAACTTACCTTGCACCGGCGCTTTCATATTTAGGTTGTCGATGTTCTCGCGCGCAAACTCTAGGCTTTGCTCTAAACGTCCACCAGATGAGGTTAAGAACTTAAGTTGATGTTCCTGCATTAACGCATCTGTTTTCTGGCTTTCTAAGGTGAGTTGTTTACGTTGATTTTGATAATCAAGTCTGTCTTGTGTTTGCTCTAGAGCACTTAAAGTAAGGTTTCCGGCAGCTAATGCGCTTTTTTCTCTGGTAAGTTGACGATTAAGTTTTTTTATTTCGTATTCAATTTCTACTAAGTTGCGTTTGTGATTTAAGCGGTTTTGCTCCAACGACAGCTCAATAGTCCGCATATTATTTAACTGCTCAGTTACAGCTGCTTCATTGCGCATTACATCTAACTGCAATTGAGTGTTAGACAAAACAACAATAGGTTGACCTGCATTTAACAATGTTCCGTCATCTACTAGTATTTTCTCTACTCTGCCGCCTTCAACCGCATCTAAATAAACGGTTTTTAAAGGAACAACACGACTTCTTATTGGAATGTAATCTTCAAATACACCAGACGATACCGACTCCATACTGATGTCTGCGTTTGACACTGTCATTGTTTTACCATCAACAGAAGACTGACTTACGTAGTAAGTGACACAGGCTATAACAACAGCCGTAAATGTTAGGTAAAGTTTCCAACGAGGACGTTTAGTATCAACGACTTTGTCCATTGCCATGCCTGAGTTGGCTTTGTTGGCCGTGTGAGATGTATTAGATGTACTGCTTTTTGAATTTTCCATGCACTGCTCATTATTTTTATGATTTTATAATTGTAGAATTTACAGAAGCAATTGCAGTGCGTGTGCCAAACCTTATCCTCATGTTTTAAAAGGGTATTTTAGAAAACAAAAGATAATCAAAGAACTTAAAAACTAAAATGTGGTCAAATAAGAAAGTAACTTGGTTTATTTGACCATAAGAGAAGGTGTTGAATGTAATGTATTTAAAAGGAAGGTTTTTATACCGTTTGGGATATTATCTTTGAGCTTTAATAAGGCAGAAGATCCTAGGGATAAATTGAGCTTTAAACTATTACAAGATGTAAGAAGTGAATAATATTCACAGGAAAATTCAAATGTACTTGATGTGGTAAAAACTCAGATACCACATTAAGTGTATTTCGATTGCTCTTAAATTATCGTCTTAGATTAATTAGGCACCTTTGCTTCACCTGCAATTAAACGTGTAAAGGTAACTTGAGTATAATCACCGTTGGCTTTGTCGGTTTTCCAGTCACCTGTACCTAAACATTTAGGGTACCAAAACCCAGAGTCATTTTTAGTACTACATTGGTTATAAGCACCTGCTTTAAAATAAAGTACATCACCAGAATAGCCATTAGGATGGTCAAGAGCATCTACTTTACCATTCGCATCAACATTGTTAGCTAAGTCAATTTCATATTTAACTGCACCATGACGCTCTGTTGTGAATGTTAGGTACATAATATTTTGATATACATTTACCTCGTAGCTAAACTCTTCATCTAATGCGATGCCGGACTCTTTAGGGGAGGACGCATTATCCCATAAATGACCCCATACTGGATAAGCAATGTCTTTTCGGTTTGAGTTGTTCTTCTCTAAGTTACGCTCGTAATTCCAAAAAACAGAGCCGTATTTATGGCCTGGCCATTTTTTATAATAAATTTTAAGAGGCTCGTTACCCCAACCATAACCTTCACCTTGAGAAACGATGTCTTTACTTTTCTCAGCATGAATTTGGCCAACGACCACAGAATATGTAGGCTTTTTCTTGGAGTGGGTTGCTCGTTTAGCGACGTGATTAACTTTAACAGTTGCTTGTAAATTTCCACCTATTTGAGCGAAGTCACTAGCATTTTTATGAGCTTTAATTACAAAGTTATTTTCAGGTGACTTGGTATCAACATCTTTCCCCCCAAGCATATGGCGTAGTTCACTACGAGTATTAGATGAGTTAGCGGTGGTAATCGCTTTATTTGGTGCGACAAATACCATGTGACCATCATCATTCAAATAAAAAAAGTCACGGTGTCTGTAGTTTTGAATGCGTTTAACGTTTATTTCGTCAATTTTTCCGTTGTCGTCTAAGTCGACAGGGACCGTGATTTTCCAATGACTTAAATCAAATTTATCCGCTGGAACTAATACTGAACTTTTTGATATTGGTTCACTTGTTGAACCACAACCGAAAATACTTAAGGTGATAGCTGCAGTGAAACAAAGCATTACGTTATTTTTTAATTTCATATTTGAGAGGAACATATTTAAGCTTACCCGTATTTAAGAGATCTTTGTTGAAAGATCTATGTTGAGATATTTATCTAAACTTTATTATTGTGTAAGTAAAATAACATTTTGGTAAACAAATTGGTAAGTCTATTTGGTAAGTTTTTATATTAAAAGGGCGCTATCCAATGAAAGTTAATTTTATAGTAGGCTAGATTTAATGATTAAATAAGAGAATATATTCACAGACAGAGCTATTAATGCGTTTTCTTGGTTGATGGTAAAACAGGATCCATGATTTAATGTGAGTATCTCACCATAAAGGTTTAACCTATGAATCACCGAAAAAAAATATCTCTAAGTATTTTATTATTATTAAATAGCTTTTCAGCATTTTTAGTGGCTAACGAAACAAGCCCAACTGTCGAGCCTGTAAATGAAATAACGTTAGAAAAAATAATGTCTGACCCAAAGTGGATTGGTAATTCGCCACAAAATGCATATTGGTTAGCGGGTTCTACTAATATTTCGTTTGAAAAAGACAGTGAAGACGGTTCGTTAAAAGACACATTTACGTTAAACATTAATACCTTGAAAACTGAAAAAGTTACGTTACAAAATATGCATCAAATCGAGCAGGGTGACTTGGTTTATAACCAAGATAAAACTGTTGCAGCATACGTGTATGAAAACGATATCTATTTGTTAAATATCAATGGTGAAGAACAGTCAATCATTCAACTGACAAAAACCTCAACTAGAGAATCATCTCCACAATTTTTGACTAATAATTCGTTAAGTTATTGGTCTGGTAGTACATTATTCACAATAGATTTAACCACGAAACTAACATCAGAGTTAATCAAACTAGAAATGTCTGAGCCAACAACGGCTCCTGAAGTTCCAGAAGACATTATTGCCCAAGAGCAGCATGAATTAATCGATTACGTTGTAAAACAGCATAACAACAAGGTTGAGCGTTTTGAGTATGAAAAATCTATCCGTGAAAATGATAGCCGAGTATCCGATACATCGGTTTATTTTGGTGACGGTCAGCGTTTAGTTAGGGCAAGTTTATCACCTGACGGTGAACGTTTATTTGTGGTAACAAGTAAATCAGTACCATGGCGTGCTGAGGGTGACTTAATGCCTAATTATATAGCTCATGATGGCAGAATACAGTTTGATCAAGTTAGACCTCGCGTTGCTGATGCAAAACCAAACCAACAAAACTACTGGTTAGTTAACGTAGCTACTAAACAGCTTGATAAACTGTCAATTGACGTATTACCAGACTTTGATAAAGACGTACTTAAATCGGTGAAAATAGAGAACCACCGTGAACAAGGCGAAAAATATAAAAGTAAAAAAGAAGCAAGAACGATTAATTTAATGGTTGATTGGTCTTGGTCACAAGGTGCGATTCAATGGCATAACTCAGGTGAGCACGTTGCTGTAATGTTAGAGGCCTGGGACAACAAAGATCGTTGGATTGCAACAGTAGATTTTAAGAATAAAAAGTTTGTACCTCAGCATCAATTACATGATGACGCTTGGATCAATTATACCTTTAATGACTTTGGCTGGTTTAATGATTCAGATGCTTTGTACTTTTTGTCAGAGCAAAGTGGTTACTCTCACCTTTATACTAAGGCACTTAACTCTAAAAAAGTAAAACAGATCACTGCTGGAAAATATGAAGTATCTCAAATTACACTAATTGAAGATGACAGTGCATTTTATTTTAGAGCTAACGTTAATCACCCTGGTGACTATCAAGTTTACCGTGTAGGTAGTGATGATAGAAAAGTCACAACTCCAACTGCATTAACATCATTAAAAGGTGAAAATAGCTTTAAATTAAGCCCTGACGAGTCTAAATTATTAATTACTCATTCAAATTTATTAACACCTGAAGAGTTATATTTAATTAGTGTTGATGGCACTGGAGAAATGACGAAGCTTACTAACTCAGTGTCTGATGAATTTAAAAATATGCCTTGGGTTAAACCTGACGTTGTTGAAGTGGCATCTTCTTATACCGACCAACTTATTTATGCAAAAGTATATTACCCAGCTGATTATAAATCCGGAGAAAAGCGAAGAGCGGTTATCTTTAACCATGGAGCAGGTTATTTACAAAATAGCCACTTTGGTTGGTCTGGTTACTTCAGAGAATTTATGTTCCACAGCATGCTGACGCAACAAGGTTATGTGGTTATGGATATGGATTACAGAGCATCAAAAGGATACGGACGTGATTGGAGAACTGCAATTTATCGTCAAATGGGTACTCCGGAGCTACAAGATTTAAAAGACGGTGTTAACTGGTTAGTTGAAAATGCTAATGTAGACCGAGATCGTATTGGTACTTACGGTGGTTCATACGGTGGCTTTATGACATTTATGGCTATGTTTAATGAACCAGACTTGTTCAAAGCAGGAGCTGCATTGAGACCTGTGTCGGATTGGGCGCATTATAATGATGGTTATACCTCTAATATATTAAACAGACCTGAAGATGACATGATTGCTTATCGAAGAAGCTCACCTATTTATTTTGCAGAAGGACTAAAA
Source organism: Psychrosphaera sp. (assembly GCA_034111705.1). Taxonomy (GTDB): domain Bacteria; phylum Pseudomonadota; class Gammaproteobacteria; order Enterobacterales; family Alteromonadaceae; genus Psychrosphaera. The sequence continues at coordinate 30,892 of JAWUWS010000001.1, read as the reverse complement.
AACCCATTATTGATCAACGCACCTATGGTGGATAACAATGTATTTTTTGTAGATACGGTGCGCTTAGTTCAACGCATGATTGAGCTAGAAAAAGAAAACTTTGAAACGGCTATTTATCCGGTAGAGCCACATGGCTTTAAACAACCATCAAGTTGGTTGGATGAATATCGTCGTATCTATAAATTGTTTGAAACAAATCTATAGATAACTCATAACAATATGAATGAAAAAGTAAAATGCCTGTTAAATAACAGGCACTTTTATTTTTGGTGCTGGAAATTTTATAAAGATGGGGAGTTAGTTTTTCTATAAATATATAAATAACCCAATCCCATTAATACACCAACGATACAACCAATTAAATGGGCTTCTACCGCAACCGAGGCGTCTATAAGCTCTTTTGTATATTCGGCTGGACCAGCAATGCTTTCGTATAAAATCTTAGCTAAAACACCGAGTAATAATAACCAACCCGTTTTGTCGCCTTTTTTTATGTCAAGAAACCCGCCATACACAATTAAGCTATGTAAAATGCCAGAAAGACCTGCGTAATTATTGTACGGAGCGAACCATAACAGACCAGCCCCAACCAATATTAAACTAGTGAATACGGCTAAAATATAATGTTTAGTATCGTAATACTCTCCATGTAATGCCCAAATTAAAATGAGCCCCCCAAGATTAAGTAATACGTGATTAAAATTCGTGTGTAGTAACTGGCCTGTAATTATTCGCCAAATCTCGCCATTTAAGATCTCACTTGTAGTAAAGCCTAACCACTGTATGCTCAATGGCTTCATGAGCTCCAGAACCAATACGATTAAAATAAGACTAATCGGAGCAAGAATATATTGTTTTTGTGTAGGAAAACCTAACATTGTTATCCTTAATAAGGGACGAGAATTAACTGTTTTTTAATTTATCATATTGTTAGTATCAAGCTAACCAATAATAAAACGAGATCAATGTAGTATGCGTGTATTTAGTCTTATTTTATTGATATTTGCAACTCAAGTATTCAGTAATGAGCCATCCCAGTCAGTACCAGAAGCTTTTACTGGACTGAGTTATAAAAAAGCCAGTTATTCAGATAAAGCAATGGTCAGTGCAGCCAATCCCCATGCGGTGAATGCTGGTGTTCAAATGTTAGAACAAGGTGGCAGTGCCGTTGATGCTGTTATTGCCGTACAACTAGTATTAACCTTAGTTGAGCCCCAATCATCGGGTATTGGTGGTGGGGCATTTGCAATGTTCTACGATAATAAAAATAAGTTAGTGACAAGCTATGATGGTCGTGAAACTGCACCTAAAGACGCAACTCCAGAGTTATTCTTAGGTAAAGATGGTAAACCTGTTAAATGGATCGATGCCGTTGTCGGAGGTCGTTCTGTTGGCACGCCAGGTGTATTAAAAATGTTGTGGAAGTTACATCAACAACAAGGGAAGTTGCCTTGGAGAAACTTGTTCCAACCAGCAATTAAATTAGCCGACGAAGGATTTGTGGTAAGTCCTCGATTAGCAAAGCTTGTTGCATATAAATTTAATCCTGGACTTGAAAAACTACAAGTTGCAAAAGACTATTTTTTTCCTAATGGTAAGCCAATAGAAGAAGGGCAGTTATTAGTTAACAAACCTTATAGCAATGTACTGAAACGTATTGCCAATGAAGGTGTGAGTGCATTTTATGAAGGTGAGACGGCAAAAAACATTGTGAATGCGGTACAAAAATCCGTAATTGCACCAGGCAAGTTGTCGTTATCAGATTTAAAAAATTACCACTCAAAGCAACGTGATGCTGTATGTACAGATTATAAATCTGATACAGGTGATTATGAAATATGTAGTATGGGGCCACCTAGTTCAGGCGGGTTGACTATATTACAAATTTTAAAATTATTGGAACCGTACAATTTATCTGAGCACCCAATAGACAGTACAGAAACCATTCACCTTTACAGCCAAGCTGCAAAACTAGCGTATGCCGACAGAGACAAATATTTAGCCGATAGTGATTTTGTTGAAGTACCTGTTGATGGTTTCTTAAAAAAAGAATACATCAAAAAAAGACGTCTATTAATTTCAGAGAAAAAAGACTTAGGCATAGCTAAACCAGGCAAAATTGGAACGCAGGAACTTGCATCTAATACTTCTATTGCCCAACCCAATACTAGCCATATCTCAATTGTTGATGGTTTTGGGAATGCTGTCTCAATGACGACAAGTATTGAAATGGGATTTGGTTCAACGGTTATGGTGGATGGCTTTTTATTAAATAACCAATTAACAGACTTCTCTTTAGATCCTATCAAAGACGGTAAGTTAGTTGCTAACCGAGTTGAAGGTGGAAAACGCCCACGTAGTTCAATGAGTCCTGTGATTGTGCTGAAAGACGGTGAAGTTTATGCTGTGTTAGGCTCTCCAGGTGGCAGTCGTATTATTAACTATGTTGGTTATGCATTAGTTGGATTACTTGATTATGGTTTTGACATGCAAACCGTGGTTAATCTTCCTAGAATATCTAACCGTAACGGTGCAACAGCCTTAGAGAAAAACAGAAAGCTTGAAAAAGTAAAAGCAGAGTTAGAAAAACTAGGTCATAAGGTAAATATGGTTGATATGACATCTGGAATTCATGGCATATTAAAAACAAGTAAAGGCTGGCAAGGTGCCGCTGATCCAAGAAGAGAAGGCACAGCTGTAGGTTTATAAATTAAATATTTAATCTTCAGTTTATAAACACAAAAAAGCTCAACTGTTTGCTGTTACTTTGGTAACTCAGTTGAGCTTTTTTATAGGATGAATTTAAAGACTATATTTCCAGATAATCATCATCTTTTCATATAAGGATTGTCTTCAATGGCATCGATTAGCCAGTCACCGTCATGTTTTATAAAAATGACCTTTCTTACATCGTTTATTCGGTCATCATTTAACATACCAGTAAATAAGATATTTACTGTACTTACATTTTCTTTACCTGTTGTAACTTGATTTAATGAACGGTCAATTTTTAATTCAACACCTGGATTGAGCTGTAAATTTAATACGTAACGAGCGTAGCTTCTCGGAGATCCATAAGAACGTAATATCCGTCCTAGTTTATCTGTCGTATGCTCCTGAGCTTTAAGCATATCTCTCTTATTATAAATGGCATCGAAAAATTTTAGTGCTCGATATTCCGGAGCATCGGGGTTAGCAAATGCAGGAAGGTCATCATTATCAGGTTCACTACATGCGCTTATTAAGCTAAATGATAAGATCAATACTAACGTTTTAAGGAATTTCACTGTTCAATCCATTGTTTTAAATTTATATGTTCAATTGTAACTAATAAATTAGAATTTATAAGGGTTATTTCATAAAAAATTTAAGGCTTACTATTAATCACTTAACGAAGAGCTGGTGTTAAGTTGAAATCATGACCAAATTAAGAGTTATGGTTAAGTTATACATACAAAAAAGTCGCTGATATATCAGCGACTTGATTAAATATTAGTACTTAATATTTATTACTGAACTAATTGGCCGTCGTCAAACACGTCAGCAAATAAAGCACTAGATAAATAACGTTCTGCTGAACTTGGTAAGATAACAACAATGTTTTTATCTGCGTACTCAGGCGTTTCAGCCAAACGTTTAGCAACAACAACCGCAGCTCCAGAAGAAATACCAGCAAGTATGCCTTCTTCTTTCATCAGACGGTGAGACATTGCAATAGCTTCTTCGTTGCTTACTGACTCAGCACGGTCAATAACGCTTAAGTCTAAGTTACCCGGAATGAAACCAGCGCCAATACCTTGAATTTTATGAGGGCCAGGTTTTAACTCTTCACCTTTCATTTTTTGGCTAATTACTGGAGAGTCTGTAGGTTCAACAGCAATAGACTCAATGTTTTTACCTTTTTCTTGTTTGATATAACGACTAACACCTGTGATTGTGCCGCCAGTACCAACACCTGCGATAAATACATCAATATTACCGTCAGTTGCTTCCCAGATCTCTGGACCTGTGGTTTCAAAATGAATTTGCGGGTTAGCTGGGTTTTCAAATTGTTGTAGTAACACATATTTGTCAGGGTCTGTAGCAACAATTTCTTGTGCTTTAGCAATAGCGCCACGCATGCCTTTAGGACCTTCAGTAAATACTAAATTTGCGCCAAGAGCTTTTAACAATTGACGACGCTCTAGGCTCATCGTTGATGGCATAGTGAGTGTTAATTTGTAACCTTTAGATGCTGCAACAAATGCAAGGGCAATACCTGTATTACCAGAAGTTGGTTCAATTAATTCTTTGTCTTTAGTTAAGCGACCTGATTTTTCAGCATCCCATATCATGTTTGCGCCAATTCTGTCTTTTACGCTGAACGACGGATTTCTTGCTTCAATTTTTGCAAACACATTGCCGCCAGTAACGCGGTTTAATTTAACAAGAGGCGAGTTACCAATTGACAATGTGTTATCGGCTAATATTTTTGACATGTTCTTACCTAACTGGAATTAATAATTGTTGCTAGTTAATACTATGCGTTCGATTAACTGAAGTTCCATTTTTAACTATTATATTCAATTTATTTATAACCTAATGTTATTGTAAGTAAATAAATGTGTAAATTTAGTTATAAATACTTGCGGTTTTAGTTAGTAGCAATATGAAAATACAGTGTTACAATTACTTTTCATTAAATTTAATAATCCGAAGTGACTTGATATGGCGAGAAGATTACCTCCTTTGAATTCGCTTAAAGCGTTTGAAGCTGCGGCTAGAAACTTAAGTTTTACTAAAGCAGCTGAAGAGTTGTTTGTTACCCAAGCTGCAATAAGCCATCAAATTAAGTTATTAGAAGAACACTTAAGCATGAAATTATTTATGCGCCGTAATCGTTCGTTATTGTTAACGGAAGAAGGGCAAAGTTACTATTTGGATATTAAAGATATATTTGCTCATTTATATGAAGCAACAGAACGCTTATTAACCCGTGGAGCCAAAGGCTCTATCAGTATAGCGTTAACACCCAGTTTTGCGATTCAGTGGTTAATTCCTAGATTAAGCGAATTTTCAAGTTTACACCCAGATATAGATGTGAAAATTAAAGCCGTAGATCACGACGACAATTCATTAACCGATGATGTTGATGTTGCTATCTATTATGGTCTGGGCAATTGGCAAGGGGTATTTACCGACAAATTATATACCGAATACTTAACGCCAGTTTGTTCTCCATTATTATTAAGCGGTGAAAAAGCATTGTCTGAGCCGTCAGATTTAGTCAATCACACGTTATTACACGACTCCTCAAGAAATAACTGGAAGGAATGGATCAAAGTTGTTGGCGTTCAAGATATCAACGTAAATCAAGGCCCTATTTTTTCTCACTCTTCAATGGTGTTACAAGCCGCCATTCATGGGCAAGGTGTTGCATTAGGAAATAGTGTTTTAGCTAAACCAGAAATAGAATCAGGTCGCTTAGTGACGCCATTTAATGAAGTTCTAGTGAGTAAAAATGCCTTCTATTTAGTATGCCGTGAAGGGCAAGTAGACTCACCAAAAATTGTGGCCTTTAGAAATTGGTTGTTAGAATCAGTTAGAGTAGAGCAAGACCATGACTGATTTGATTCAAAAGCTGCAAGAAGGGATAAAACGAACCATATATACAAAACCTAACTCAGTAGATAATGCTGTTGTGCTTATAGCTCACGGAGCTGGAGCTGGAAATCAAAATGAATTTATGGATAGTTTTTGTGAAAAGTTAGCGGCATTTAATATCAAAGTGATCAGTTTTAATTTTGACTACATGCAAGTTATGTATGAAACCGGTAAACGTCGTCCCCCAAATCCTAACAAACAATTGTTACATCAGTTTGAACAAGAAATATTAGCGGTAGATTCATCTTTACCTGTATTTATTGCTGGTAAAAGTATGGGGGGACGTGTTGCCTCGCAAATATCTGCATCTACTGGATTAGGAGCTAAACTCAGGTTCACTCCAAACCGTGATGTAACCGCAAAAGTACGCGGTTGTATTGCCCTAGGTTATCCATTTATGCCACCGGGAAAACCTGAAAAGTTTAAAGATAGAACTCAGCACTTTAAAGACTTAACTATACCGCTGTTAATTAACCAAGGTGAACGAGATACGTTTGGTAATGTTAATTCATTAACCTCAGATATTAATAAGACTTTATTTAATAACTCAAAATTACAACTCGAATGGATAACATCTGGGGATCATAGTTTTAAGCCCCTTAAATCATCTGGCCTGACTATTAATGACAATATAGATGCTGCGGTTAGCAATACCGTTAATTTTATAAACAAACTGGTGTAGAGCAGAGCCACATGCAGAAAAACTCGCAACAACAAAAAACCAACAAGTTCAGTCAAAAATATTTTAAATTATTTGCAGCGATAAGTGGTTTTTTAGCTGTGGCTTTAGGTGCATTTGCCGCTCACAGTTTAAAAAATAGTTTGTCTAGTTATTCCTTAGAGATATGGAAGACAGCTGTGCTTTATCAATTTCTCCATACGGCAGTGATTTTACAATTAAGCTATTTATGTAAACCGTCTAGATTTTTAATTAACGCTCAAAGTTGGTTTTGTTTAGGCATTGTTTTGTTTTCAGGTTCCTTGTACTTGTTATCAGTTACAGGTATTTCTAAACTGGGGATGATCACGCCAATAGGTGGTATTTGTTTGTTAATTGGTTGGACTTACTTAATGGTGAATGCCGTTAAAGCTAACTAAAATTAAACAGATTTTTAAGATAGCGGTGTAAGGCAAGTTATTGATTGGCAGACATGGGTATATAATTGCTCTGCATTTGGCTTTATGGTTTTAAATTCCCCCATTAAATTATCCATAGCTGGATTGGGCGTTAATGTATTTTCACCATTAATTAAATGTTGGAAAAAGTAAGTCGCTACAATGATCAACAGCGTATTCTCATTTAATAGTCGACTCTCTTTATCAACAGGTTTTTCTGGGGTTGCACTTGATTGACCTGTACTTAATAGCCTCATACTTATCAGAGCAAAGTACTGTTCAATAATACGATTATACTTTGTAGGTAATAGCCAACTTTTACTTAAAATCAAACTTATTTTTTGCCAATTATCTATTGTAGTTAACCCAAACAACTCCGCTAATGACGCTGTTTTACTAGCATTAGGTTTTGCTAAACGAGCAGGTGTACTTGCAGCATAAGATACCTTGGGAATTGTCATTAATGCGATGATCAAAAGGCGTCCAATCAATTCATGATATTTAGGCAAACCTATATTTGTCTGATGATGCAACTCAGACAAAATATGGCTAAACAAATCAATTTTATAATTAACCACATCACAACCCATTTGCGTCACGTTTTTCTGTTTCACTTTTATATTGTCATTACATAAAGTAGGAAACAGCTGAGCATTACCTAACATAGCAATGGCATGTTTAACATCTGTGATCTCTTGGTTTTGTCTGTTATGTTTTGTAGCGTAATCTAACAATAACTGAGATTGCTCTGGGTAACTTGCTAATATTTTGCAAAGGGCTTTGTTGTTGGTCGCAAAACTTTGAGAAATAACTCGCCAACTATTATTAGCGCTGTATCGATTAATACCGCTGATAGATTTTTTTGTTTTCGTTTTAGCTAATGACTCTGGATTTGCCTCTAGAGTTTCTTTTATAGATTCAAACAAAGGAATTAGCTTTGTATGTTCTACTATTTGATGAGGTAATAAAATCCTTATTTGGTCTTTTTCTACATGTTTATATCCAGACGGTTCGCTAAGAGAAGTTTGACTGAATTCAAAGATACCAAACTGCAGATCAAAAGGGCTTTGACCGACAACTAGCGCCAGATTTTTATTTTTCAATCTGACTAAAGAGCCATTAAAATCGGTAATTGGAGTACATAACTTACTTAATTCAAGTTTATGAGTTTGTAACGCTAATTGCTTTATTTGCAGACCATCTTGATAAGTAAGTAAGCGACTTAAAGCGTGGCTATAAGTGAGTTTATCTTTAAAACCCGTGAAGGCTAATAACGTGCAATTGAGTGACGTAATAGTTAATGTTTGAATATAGCTATTAGTATTGAAATAAGTATTAGTGGCTGATATTTGGCTAAGCAGTTTTAAGGTAATGTTGTCCGTTATATTTAACTTTTTAGCAAATTTAAAACTAATGGCTGAACACCTTAATAATGACTTTTTATATTTAGTCAGCTGCGTAATATCTTTTTTGGCCGCAATAAGATCAGGCAAAATAATATACAACAAGATCAAACTAGCTTTAATAATAGCGTGAACTTGCTCAGAGGCTATATTTGATTTAGTACAAAGTGAACGAGAAAAACAAGCCTGTTTTAAAATAAGCAAAGCACCAAAGCGCATGCCTTTTTGACTGGTATTCAATATAAGTTCTAAGACGTGAGGTTGTTCATTTAACACAAGATCCATTTGTTTTAAAAGTGTGTCAATACTTATTTCTACCTTATCTTCACTGTGAGAGACAAACAACTTATGGCAATTAGATGCCATTAAACAAAGTTGGTTATAGGAAGATAATAGGGTAGTTTGCAATGTTATATATTATTAAATTGCTCGTAGGCAATATCGCCCCAAGCAACTAACTTACCATTTTCAAATAACATAGGTGTGCATTCATCTTTAGTCGTAATGCCGTCTGACTGAGTATGCTGAGTGCGATAAAACATAACTTGAAAGCTTATTTCATTTTTTAATTTGGCTTCGGTCAAGTCTGGTGAGCCTAATGTTTTAATAACGTATGTACGGTCAATATTTTCATCAATAGAAAGGGCGCTAATAAATCTCTGATTATAGGCTTGTCTGTCTTCCCAGCCCATTTGATCAGTATCGTCCTCATAAAAGGTGATAACCAAAACTGCAAAAATAGCGTATAAGCCAAATCCAATACCAACATATTTAATGACGCTTTTATCCATGATGCTCTCTACTTTTATGTGAATTCAGGTAAATTTGTGTTTATGCTTTTTATTATACCGTGATCCGTTTGTGCAATGTCAAAAGAAGTTTATCTTTTATTATGAAAGTATATTTATCTTATAACACGGCTCGTAATTACTACCAGGTAATTTCATTCTGCCTTGCTCTACAAAGGCCATTAATAGTTTATCCATTCTTTTCATTAACGAAGGGTCGCCATGTAGTATAAAAGGACCTTTTTGTTTCACATCTTTAACACCTTGCTCTTTTATATTACCAGCAACAATACCAGAGAAGGCTTTTCTTAAATTGGCGGCTAATTCGGTTTTAGGTTGTTCAAGGCTAAGGTTTAGCTTTGACATATTGTCATGATTTGGCTCAAAACTTTGTTGAAACCCTGATTCAATCGTTAATGTCCAATTAAATTGATAAGCGTCGCCAACGGACTGCCTAAAGTCACGTACTTGCTCCATTTTGTTTTTAACGAATTGAGCTACTGCTGCAGGTTGATCTGGCATTATATTTAATAGCTCACGAGCTTCTTTACCTAATGTTGCTTCTACAAATTCAGCAATTTCTTCAAAATAAGAAATAGACTCAACAGGGCCGGTTAATACAATTGGTAAGACTTGATTTTTGTTTTTTGGATTTAACATTATACCTAAAAGATATAACAATTCTTCAGCGGTTCCTGCACCACCTGGGAAAATAATAATAGCGTGGGCAACTCTAACAAAGGCTTCTAAGCGTTTTTCAATGTCAGGCAATATTACTAATTCATTAACAATTGGATTAGGCGCTTCTGCGGCAATAATACTTGGCTCTGTTAAACCTAAATAACGGCCATCTTTAATACGTTGCTTAGCATGACCAAGTGCAGCACCTTTCATTGGTCCTTTCATTGCGCCAGGGCCACAACCTGTACAGATATTTAGATCTCGTAAGCCTAACTGATAACCTATTTCTTTGGTGTAACGGTACTCATTTTCTTTTATTGAATGACCGCCCCAGCATACGACTAAGTTAGGAAAGTCGGTTGGCAAAATAACGTTAGCGTGGCGTAAGATATCAAAGATAGCATTGGTCACTTCTACACTATTGGTAAAGTCTGTAGTTTCGTATTTGGAAGAATTAAACAGAATATCACGGATAACCGACTGCAAGTGTTCTTGAATGCCGGTGATGATTTTTCCATCAACAAAAGCGGCTTTAGGAGGATTAACCAGTTCTATTTTTATACCGCGCTCACGGCTTAATAAGTTAATTTCAAAATCATTAAATTCATTATATAAATCGTCACTTTCATTACCGACATTTAATACAGCTAACGCACAATTTCTGAAAAGAGAGTACAGAGGACTGTTTGATGATTTTTGCAGTTTTGCAACTTCTGTTTGAGACAGTAAGTTCATTTTATCCAGCGGGTTAAGTAGTACTCTCATTCAAACTCCCATGTAATTAAAGAAAGCCTCTTTCTATAAAGAGGTGACGTTTATTAGTTAATACCTAAAATATAATAATGCGATGAAATTTAACTAAGGTCGTTATGATAGTTATTCTAATCTATAACAAGTCTTATTTCGGCCCGTTTGTTTTGCTTCGTACAATGCTTTGTCTGCTCTATCAAATACAGTTTCGCTATTATCTGTCTCATATAGCATAGTGACACCAATAGAAATGGTGATATTGAGTCGGTCTTTTTTGATAGCAAATGGAATAGCTTCAATTGCTTTCCTGACTTTCTCTAGCGGCTGCATCACCTCTTTTATATCGGTTTCAACTAATATACAGGCAAACTCTTCACCACCGTATCGAGACACATAATCAGTTACCCTAAAGTACTTTCTAAGTGTTTTAGCAACAATTTGTAGGGTTTTATCACCAACGCTATGGCCATACTTGTCGTTTATCTTTTTAAAATGGTCAATATCAATAACCGCTAAACACAGAGGTTTTGGATTACGACTCCAGCGATGGAGTTCTTCGTTAAATCGTTTGTCGTAAGCGCCTCGGTTTGGTAATCCTGTTAAGGCATCGGTCTGACTTCTCGACTTTTCTTTCAACCATTTGTTTCTATAAAATGATGTTCGCTCTTCCATTTTTGAGAGTTTAGAGTCCATTTCCGTTAACGTTGAGTTAAGCTCGTTCGCGCGCTGTTGCTCCAGATTTTCTTTTTGCTTAATAGAGTCAGTAATAGAGGTTAACTTTCTGTCAATTAAACTTCTTAACTGTGCAATATTGTTGGTTTCACCAGATTTGGCCGACAAGTCACTAATTTGTTTTTCAATTTGAACATTTACTTTAGCTAGCTCTATATCGTAATGTTTTGAATTAGCTAACGAGTCAACTAAAACCTGCTGCACTTCTTCTAGGGCTGAGTTTATGTTCAACACTAATGTTTGTGTTTGTTTAAACTCTTCACCAAACATTTCTATAACATCTGAAAACGTTTTTATACAAAGATTAAGTTTATCTTTGCCTTCTTTGCAGCCTCTTATTTCTATTAAACGTTTGTCTAAGGTAGGAACTAAAAGTTCGTTATTGGCTAAGCTCTCCAAGTTATCTATTAATAACTTAGTGATCATTGCACTTTCACTAGACGTAACAGAGGAGTTTGAATTTTTTAATGTGCTGTAAAGCTCTAACAGTTGAAGGATGAGTGGCTGTAATTCACTGTATATACTAACGGTGCCAGACTTTAATTTATTAACTACCATTCTAAGTTGACGTCTTGAATTGTCGGGAATACCAGAGGTGCCTTGAAGAACTTCACCAGCGTCAATTAATGCGTCTTTTAGGGCGATTTGTGATGAGGTTTGAGCTTGTTCTAATGATGTAACTTTAACATTCGTAGATTCAATCGCATTAATAACCGCATTGAAGTCATTACTTTTAGCCACTAACTTTCTTAACTTAGTTAATTGGATATCTAACTCAGGATTATTACCTTTAGCTACATAACTTAGCCTATCAACTAAACCAAAAGATGCTTTGTAAGCCTTTTTTTGTAATGCCTGTTCTTGTATGTTTTGAGCTAGTTTATCGTTCAATTTTGAGTCCGGATTTAAAGATTAAAAGAGAATAAATATTGGATGAATTAATCTCGCAAGAAAGGTAACTATAAGAGGTATAACAAAAAAAAGCCATCTATAAAGATGGCTTTTGGATACAAATATTGATGTTGTAACTAACTAGTTAATTATTTAACAAATAATATGGTAACCAGCTGTTTTCTTCATATTGTTCAGTACTCATTATCAACTCTCTTAATGAATTAATTAGAACAAGGTTGGGGGCTTGTCCAAGCTTTTGGTGTAATTATTTTTTGTAATGAATAGTGTCTAATTAACGCCACGTATTTTACGGTGTAACTTATTAGAGGAATTGTACGTTAATAAAAATGAAATGTAACTAAGTTTGTAATATTACAGACTTACATACGAAATAGCGTGAGGGATAGTTGGAGTTTAAAGCAGTGCAAAGACTTATTTATTGTGTTAATCGTCGGCTTTATGCTTTTTTGCCTATTATTGACCAATTAAAAATATTTTAAGTGGGAGGTTGCTTGCTTTGTGAGTTTGTTTTTGAGTTCTTGTTGGTTGTTATTTTGGATGTTTACTTGATGGGTTTCGGTTTGTTTTCGTTTAAGGCTTTTTGTGTCGAATAAATAGCATCAAAATCTCGACTTTAGAGTAAAGCAGCTTGATCAATTTAATTATTATTCTTAAATTGATTAAGCTGGTTTAATTAGATGTTTTTAACTGATAATTCTGGTGGGTAAAGAGGGGCAGTGTCTTGTATGTAAAAACTGTCACTGCGAGCCGCTTTCCACCATGTTGCCCACATGCCCGTTAGCGCTTGAGAGTTCTTTTGATAGTGCTCTTGAGTTAGCTCGTCAGCTAATAACTGTTTAGACGTAAGTTCTGGTAAGGTATGGGTGTTAGACTCAAGCATACCGTTTGGTGTGCGGCGCTTGATCATGTTGTAGCTGAGTTGAGATACATGCTCCAAGCCCATTGCGCCAAGAAGTTCATAAAAACTGTGTAAGGTAAGGTGATGAAAAGAAGTAACTTGTTTACTTTTGATTTTTACGTTTATTGCTTTGGATCGGGCTTTATCTTGTGTGGCTATGCCAGTAGGGCATTTGTTGGTATCACACTGTTTGGACTGGATGCAACCTACAGATAACATAAAGGTACGTGCTGCGTTTATCATGTCGGCACCAAAAGCGATTTTGTTGACGATATCAAAGCCAGATGCCGTCTTGCCAGATGCGATAACTTTAATTTCTGAACGTAGTCCCAAGCCAATAAGTGCATTGTTAACAAAGTAAACACCTTCTAAGCACATTAAGCCAAGACGATTAGTAAACTCAACGGGCGCTGCGCCAGTACCGCCTTCAGCACCATCTACTGTGATAAAGTCGACGACTGTACCTGTTTCAACCATGGCTTTACCTAAACATAAAAACTCGGCAGGGTTGCCAATACATAACTTTATGCCAATTGGTTTGCCACCACTTAATTCACGTAAGCGTTTTACAAAACTAAGTAGCTCTAACGGTGTTGAGAATTCAGGGTTCATAGCTGGTGATACGCAATCATGATCTTTGCTGATCCCTCTTATTTTAGCAATTTCGTCTGTGATTTTTGCTTGAGGTAACACACCACCGTGTCCGGGTTTAGCACCTTGGGATAGTTTAATTTCTATCATTTTCACTTGTTCGAGTGCGGCTAATTTAGAAAATGCATCTGGATTAAATCTGCCGTTCGTGTCTCTGCAGCCAAATAAGCCAGTGCCTAATTGCCATACTAAATCACCGCCGTGTTTTATATGGTGTGAGCTTATGCCACCTTCACCAGTGTTGTGGTAAAAGTCGCCTTGCTTTGCACCTAAGTTCATCGCTTCCACCGCATGTGAACTAAGGGCGCCATAACTCATGGCTGAGATGTTTAATCTAGATGCGTTATAAGGTTTTGTACATTGTGAACTGCCAACATGAATACGTTTACTGTCTTCATGAAGTACCTTTGGTGCCATTGAGTGCCAGATGCTTTGATAATTGGTTTGCATTAAATCACGTTGAGTACCAAACGGGATGGTGTCACTTATTCCTTTTGCACGGCGGTATACCAAACTACGCTGTTCTCTGTTAAAAGGCATTTCTTCTATGTCATTAGCAATAAAATATTGCTGAATTTCAACCCTAATAGATTCAAAAAAGTATCGGAAGTACGCGATCACCGGGTAAAGTCTATTTAATGTGTGACTACTATAGGTGAGGTCAAATATACCAACTCCAGTATAAGTGAGGATTACAATCTGGAATGTGATGGCCCAAGCTGTATCGTAGTTTAGGCTTAAGAAGATAGCTAAGATATTGCCAATAATAGCGATTAGCCAAAATGCTCGTTGTGCAGGGGTCATTAAATACGATCCAGTTAATAATTAATTATTTAAAGCATTGTATTAGCTTATTTAAGCTTTAGTAAACGTTTATGTTGTTCTATTTTGAATAAGCTATTTTGTAAAGTTAACGCGATTGAAAAACATGTACATTCATAATAAGCTACAACGCGATTTGCATGGAATGAATTAAATCTTTGTAATTCTATTTTGGCGTCTTAGTGTTGGTACTCGAATTTTATTCAAATATAAAAAGTGGAAGGTAAGTTGGCTATGAAAAGTAGTTCATTTTTAGCATGGATACTACGCATGAATTTGATCAAACGTTGGTCTCCTATGCATTTAATGAAAGATGAGAACGTAGCTGAACATAGTCATCAAGTTGCGGTTATTGCACATTTATTAGCAACCGTCAGAAACGTTTATTGTGGAGGCAACATAAACCCAGAAAGGGCGGCTACGGTAGCACTATATCACGAGGTATCAGAAACCAAGTTACAAGACATTAACCACGCGACAAAATACAGTTCACCGGCATTAACTGAAGAATTTAAAAAGATTGAAGATATGGCGGAGCTCGAGTGTTTAGACTCTTTGCCCGTTAAACTGCAACCTTTGTTTAAAGAGTTGCTGGTACAAAAAGATGTGGATGCAGAATATAAAAAGATAGTAAAAGCAGCGGATGTTATTGCTGCGTATTTTAAAGCGTGTGATGAATTGAAATTCCATAACCCTGAGTTTGTGTCGGTCAAAGATAGGTTGGGCGGAAAAGTAGAAGTGTATAAACAAGAAATGCCAGAAGTTGGCATATTCATGGATTTATTTGAACAAGGTTGCCTAGCGAATATAGACGACTTGTCTTAATAGTTTAAAGTACGAGCTTCGACTATCGAAACTCAATTGTCCATTTCTCGTCACTCGTAGCTCGAAACTCTAGTCCTAATCTATATCAGCTGAAATTTCATCTAAACTTAAACTAAAACTAGGTACAAATACTTCCATAAAGTAATTAACTTCTGGGCTACGGTATTTCTCTAATGTTTTAGAAATATTGTTTTTGGCTTTCTCAAACTCATGATTACCTGCCGATATTTCTTCAACCGCTTTTAAGTAACCACAAATAACATCTGCAGATTTAACTAAAAATGCCACTTCTTTATCTATTTTGTCGTGTTGAATAAGCGGCGCAAAGTCTTCTTGGAACTCAAGTGGTAACATATTCACTAACGTATTTTCCGCAATAGCTTCTATCTTTTTGTATTCTTTGGCGATGTCTTCGTTAAAATATTTGATAGGGCTAGGTAGGTCTCCTGTTAATACCTCAGAAGAGTCATGATAAAGCGCTACTAATGCAGCGCGTTCAGGAACGATATTCCCATTAAATTTTTTGTTTTTGATCAACGCTAATATGTGACTAACAACCGCTACTTGGTAGCTATGTTCTTGTACGTTTTCTTCAGTCACTGTGCGCATTAAAGGCCAACGTTGAATTAATTTAAGTCTTGCTAGGTTGGCAAAAAAATGACTAGTCTTCATGTATAAAATACAGCCTTAGCTTATGAATAGCGTTATTGTTTGTAATGTTTAAAGAAGTCAGCAAGCTCTGCTAATGCTATTTTTAAATCATCCACATTTGGTAAAAATACTAATCTAAAATGATCAGGTTTAGGCCAGTTAAAGCCTCGACCATGCACCAAAAGAATATGTTTTTGTTTTAACAAGTCTAACACCATTAATTCGTCGTCTTTAATGTTAAATTTTTCTAAATCTATTTTAGGGAACAAATACATAGCACCTTGAGGGCGAGTACAACTTATACCGTCAATCTCATTTAATGCTTTGTAGGCAAATTCCATTTGTTTGTATAAACGCCCGTCAGTTTCTACTAAGTCGTTGATACTTTGATAACCCCCTAACGCTTGTTGAATAGCATATTGGCAAGGCACATTTGGACAAAGTCTCATCGATGCCAACATGTTTAAACCTTCAATGTAATCACTTGCGTGTAAACGACTGCCAGATAACATCATCCAGCCAGTTCTAAAGCCAGCTGCTCTGTAGTTTTTAGATAAACCACTGAAGGTCACGGTAAATAAGTCAGGTCTTAAAACAGCAATGCTGTGGTGAATAGTTTTGTCGTATAACACCTTGTCGTATATTTCATCGCTAAAAATAATTAAACCATGTTGCTCGGCTAATGCTGCAATTTCTAATAAACATTGCTTGCTGTATACCGCACCGGTTGGATTGTTTGGATTAATTAGTACAATCGCTTTGGTGTTTTTGGTTATTTTAGCTTTGATATCTTCAATGGAAGGTGCCCAATTTTGCTCTTCATCACATAAGTAATGCACAGGCTTTCCGCCACTTAAATAAACGGAAGCAGTCCAAAGGGGATAATCAGGAGACGGTATTAATACTTCATCACCGTTGTTTAGTAACGCTTGCATAGACATAGCAATAAGCTCACTGACGCCATTACCAATATAAATATCTTCAACACGTATGTCTTTAAGACCTTTTTGCTGATAGTACTGCATGATAGCAACACGAGCAGAATAAAGTCCTTGAGAATCACTATAACCTTGCGCATTTGGCAATTGTTTGATGACATCTTTTAGCATGTCATCGGGGGCTTCAAAACCAAATGTGGCAGGGTTACCAACGTTTAACTTTAAGATCTTATGACCAGCGGCTTCCAAGCGTTTTGCATGGTCAAGTACTGGGCCGCGTATATCGTAACAAACGTTATCTAATTTTGAAGACTTTTTAATTGGTTTCATTGACTTATTTATACTTTTTATTTTGTAGTTTGATGAGGTGAATTTATAGCTTAAACACATCTTGTTGCACATATTTACAGACAAAGACATCTTTATGTCAAATAATATATTTATCTAATTGATTCAATCGAGGTTTTTATGGCGTTACCGTTAATTGCATTTGCCGCTGCAGTGGGTACTGGCGTAGTACATGAGTCGACTAAAACTAAATATAAAAATTTAGAACAACTGAGATTAATTAGCCAGCAAGATAATAAGTCATTAAGAGTTGTCAAATCACCATCTGATACCTATTCATCCGATGTTTTTGTTCAACCCTTACCTGGAAGTCTTGTGTGTTGTGAAGTGTTTAATTTATTTGATCATACTGGCATTTGGATTGACCAAGATACTATTATTGAATTGAGTCATAACGGTTTGGTTAAAGCGGTGTCTACCAGTCGTTTTTTGGATGAACGTTCAGGTAAAAACATTTTTGTTGCTTGTAATGCTAAACATCAACCTATAGTTATTCCAGAGTGTGAAAGTAGGGCGCTAAATAGCGTGTTCACTTATCGGGAATATGATGTGTTGGACAATAATTGTCACCGTTTTGCGCATTTTTGTTTGTCAGGCAAGGACATAAAGGTTTCACGCTTTAATCGCTTAAATCAATTGTTAATTGATATGGTAGAACAAAATATATATTGGGATAAAGTTAAGGTTTAATCATAACAATGCTAATATAACTGCCTTAATTTTTTGAGGTATTTATGTTTGTAAAACTAGTTACGAAAATTGTATTTGCTGTGCTCGTATTATCTGCTGCGATATATCCTGTATTCAATCCACCTGCATTAAAACCGGGTCAGGGCGTTGTTATTGATCAAGCCCTCAGCGCACATCAATCTAAAGTTGTAGTAATAGACCCTGTGCAACGAATTGAACCTGATAAAACAATTGAGGCTGATAAAAAAATAGTGGCAAAAAAAATGCCATTACCTGATTTTTCAAAGTATTTTGATGTAAAACAAAAGAAGGTTGCGTTTTTCTCGTACTTAGCTCCGCATGTTAAACAAATAAATAGTGAGTTAACGCAGCAACGTAACTTTATACTTGGTTTACAACATTATCCAACACAAGGTAAAGATGAGACAAGGCTGCTTAATATGGCCAAAAAGTTTAAAGTTGAGACTGAATTAGACTTTGTCGAGCTTAAACACCAATTATTGCTACGAGTAGATGAATTACCTATTGAGTTAGTGTTAATGCAAGCCGCGAATGAAAGCGCTTGGGGAACATCACGTTTTGCGTTAGATGCGAATAACTTATTTGGTCAATGGTGTTTTAGTAAAGGCTGCGGAGTCGTACCTAGTGGCCGCCCAGCTGGCGAAAAATATGAAGTAAGAAAGTTTAAACATCCTGTTGATTCTATTAGAAGTTATTATCACAATTTAAACACAGGTTATGCGTATGAAGATTTACGTAAAATACGAGCAAAGTTGCGTAAGAATAATAAACAGTTAGACCCTAGCGTCATAGCTGATGGCTTATTGTCTTACTCAACACGCCGAGAAGCTTATATAGAAGAGCTTAAAAGCATGATCAGAATTAATAAAAAATACATTAAGGTTAACTAGGTCAAAATGAAAAACGTAAAAAATAAAATATTAAGTAGTTTTGTTATTTTAATTACAGCGATTGTTATGCCGACTTATGTTTATGCACAAGAAAATCAATCAGAACGGAATTTAATACTTAATTACGATGGATTTTTTGATCGTATGGAGGACTTAGACGAAGCTGAATATCAAGATATCAAGCTGGCTTTTTATTTTATGAATCAAAGTGGTGATGCTTGTCCGGTTAAGTCTGTAAGATTACAAACTCAGCTAAAAGAAATGGAAGTATATAACTTACCAAGTGGCGAAATATTACTGCCTTTTGATCATCAGTTAGACGCCGACAAAGCCGCTATTGTCATTGAGAAACAAGACACTCAAGTTTGCGGATTAGATATGCGTTTGGAAAGTGTTATATTATTGGATAAAGACGTTGATGTTATTAAAGCAAAGTCGTTAGTGGCGACCTTTGATTTAGCTCTAAATGACTTAGCTGGAGTGATGTCGTTTACGTTACCTGACGTGGTAGGTGTTACCTTTAAATCTGAGACTAACGACATATTAACAATCACAAATAGCCAAGCTGGTAAATGTGAATTAAACGCGTGTACGCTGACGTTAACAGAATTAGCTTTGTATCAAGGTCAAAACCAAGAGACGATCAACTTTTCACATTCTATTATAAAAGCGGTGCCGTTTATTCAGTAACAGCAGTATTATGGGACTATAACAACTCAATCTCTATATCGCCATTAGGCACGCTAGAGCAGGTTAAAATCTCGCCTTTTCTTACAAAGGCGAGTGGCTCGTTGATATAAGAAATAGAGCCAGATTTTAATTTACAGCGACACGCACCACAAAATCCTTCTTTGCAATGATATAACACTTCAACTCCATTTTTTTGCAGCGAACCTAAAAGAGTCGCGTCAGCATCAACGAATTTAATTTCTGTTTCTATTTGCTTATTACGATGGACGGTCACTTTACTCATAGTTACAGGTTGAACTCGTGTTTCTGCTGTAACGCATAATTTGCATGTTGACTGAAAAAAGTAGAACGAAAAGGCTTGAAATTTGCGATATGTTGAACGGAAGTACTTAACATATTGTGGACAGCCTTGATTTTATTATTGTGAGCTTAGGGTTAAAGAACATGCTTTCGTTAATGTGAACCTTGATGTTATTTGCCACTAATTTTAATCAAAGATTATAACGTAATACTTGGGGGAATTCACGATAAGAGTAAGGAGTTATTCAACAAAATAACTCCTTACTCTTGCTACAAACCGCTGCTTGAAATGGTGGCTTGCAATTGCGGTAGATTTACTAAGTTAGTTTTTAATTAAATGCTCTAATTCATCTCTAACAAAGTTAGGTAAAGCGAAAGCTGCAGTATGAATACCTTTATTGTAATACTTAAAGGTTAATCCACTTTCATCCACTTTGTTTGCATTAAAGTCGTTAATTGGGTGATACTTTTTAGAGGCTAAGGTAAAGCACCATAAGCCGCCTGGGTAAGTTAAGTTACTAAAGCTATACATATAAGTATTATCAAAGACATTGTTTAATACGGTTAATAATGACTTTTGAATTTCTTTACCGTACCAAGGTGTCTCACCTTGAGATACAACAATGCCATCGTCCGATAAACATTTGTTTACGTCTTGATAAAAGGCTTCGCCAAATAATGGCGTAGCAGGACCAATTGGGTCTGTGCTGTCTATGATGATCACGTCAAATTTTTCCGTCGTGTTTTTAACAAACTCAACGCCATCACCAATAATAAGCTCTATTCTGTCGTCGTATAATGCACTTGATGTAAGAGGAATGAACTCTTTACATGCATCAACCACCATAGCGTCAATTTCTACCATGGTGCACTTTTCAACGCTAGGGTGACGAATAACTTCACGAGCGCTGCCGCCGTCACCACCACCAATCACTAATACGTTCTTAGGCTTTGGATGAGTAAATAGAGGTACGTGTGCGATCATGTCGTGATAAGCAAATTCGTCACGCTCAGTTACCATGATCAAACCATCGTTTAATAACATTTTACCGTGACCTTTAGTTTCTACTACGTCAACAGTTTGAAATTCACTTTTACCTGAAAATAATACTTTTTCTACTTTTAAACGAAGACCTAAAAAGTCTTCAAATTTCTCTTCTACCCATAAATCAGAGTGCATGGTTATCTCCATTAATATTAATTTTCACCGGTGAGGCAAATTCAGTTGATGGTTTTAAGTAGTTACTAAATTTGACTTCATAACCATTTGTTAATGTTTGTTCAATGTTACAGCTTGCTTGATATTCAGTTGGGATAAATTGGTTTACTTTATTGACGTAATCAAATTCGTTGTAAGTCAAAAGATCAAATGATTGTGGTTGTAACACGTTTATAATTTGCGGACTTAACGAGATTAAGTCGATGTTAGATTCAAAACTCACGTAGCTACTGAATTCTTGCGGCGTAACATGAATGGTTAAGTATTTGTCGTCTTTAATGGCGTTTAACGAATATCCATAAGGGTCAAATACAAAATCATCAATAGTAAAACCTGGTATCAGTTGCTCAAAATCAAACAAGCTTCTAATTTGTTGTTTAGATAAGCCTGTGGTTGATAGTAACTTTGATGCTTTTTCACTTATTTGATAAGCCAATAATTCGTAGGTTTTATCTTGTTGATCCGCTGCAAAATCATTTTCGTAATGAAATATAAAATTGTGGTGACTATCAAGCGCACCAAAACGATAGGCTTGTCCGTCTATATATTTAGCAAGCGTTTTTAAGTCATCACCAAAGCAACTTGGTTGTGCATGGGAAAAGTATTCGTTTTTACGTTGGTAAGTCACTTGTTTTAATAATGCGACATCGTACTTCTGAATGAAGTATTCAATTGAATTAATTAACTTTGTTTCTCCGCAAGTGAGGATCAGAAATCTGTCATCCCAAACAAATAAGCTCGACTCAGACAAAAGAAATGCTTTGCAATGATCATTTTCAATTGAAGATAATATTTTTGCTTCACATTTATGCACTAAGTCATGCCAATATTCATTTGGTATGTCGTTTAATAGCGATAGTTTGGTACTATCTACTTGGATTTCGGCTTTTTTTTCAGCACCTTCAAAAAACAAGAGTAAGTCTCTCCACAAATTTAAAGCTGATATGCTATTTTCGATGGCGTATTTTACAAATTTTTTCCTACATCACAATAAATGATCGAGTTTTTCGTAAAAAAAATTATAATGCCGCACACTCTAATGTCGAGTTATACCATTTATTTAATTTAGGCGTAGTTATGGATCTGATAAAAACAATTAATGTAGAGCTAAATCAAGCAGAAATGAGCTTTGAATGTGCTTTGCCACAAACCGGTATTTTTAGTAATACAATTCATCTTGTGGGTTTTGAATTTGATGGCACAGCTTGCTTTCGTAAAGGCACAAAAGATGGCCCTAATGCTTTAAGGGATGTATCTGACGGTATAGAGTCTTACTCACCGTATTTAGATGATGATATTGATGGTGTATCTTTTGTGGATTTAGGAAATCTTGTTTTACATAACCTAACTGAATTACCAGACCTTACTAAATCTGCGCCTGAATTTCTTGAGTCATTGTGGAAAAAGGGCACAGATGATTTTATTACTTTGTTTTCTGATGTGGATTTACAAAAACACAATGTAAAGGCATTGACCTTAGGTGGTGAGCATTCTATCTCATATGCGCCAATTAAAACGTATTTAGAGCAATATGATGATTTGGCCTTAGTGCACTTAGATGCGCATGCAGATTTAAGAGATGGATATTTAGGTTATCATTATTCCCATGCCTCTATTATCAGGCGTGTCGTTGATCACTTTGGACCAAAACATGAACTTATCCAATATGGTATTCGCTCTGGCACCAAACAAGAGTACGTTTGGATGAACGATCATAATAGCCTGATAAAAGACCGAGCTAGCTTTTTACGCAAAATTGAAAGTATACCCGACTCAAGACCTATCTATTTAACCTTAGATTTAGATTACTTTGACCCAAGTTATTTTCCTGGGACTGGTACACCAGAGCCGGGCGGTGAAGACTTTCATTCTTTTGTTAGCTTATGTAAAATTTTAACTAAGAAAAACTTTGTTGGCTGTGATGTTGTGGAATTAGCACCGAACATAGATCAATCGGGAAACAGCGATGTATTTGCCGCAAAAGTGGTACGTGAATTAATCCTTTGCTTAAATAGCAATAGCAATAACGGTGCAGTAAACCATGCCTAACAGTATTACAGATAAGAATAGTTGGACCTTTGAAGATTCAGAGAAGTTATATGGTGTAAGCCGCTGGGGGAAAGGGTATTTCTCTATTGGTGATAAAGGCGATTTATTGGCTACACCGGATCATCATCAACCTAACTTAACTATTAATATTCAAGAAATTGTTGAAGAGATGAATGAAACTGGTATTCAGTTTCCTGCGGTTATCCGTTTTCACGATATTTTGCGCTCACAGGTTGAGTCGTTAAATACGACGTTTCGAGATGTGATCAAAGACGCTGAGTACCAAGGCCAGTACTTTGGTGTATTCCCTATTAAAGTTAACCAAATGCGCGAAGTGGTTGAAGAGATCATGAACGCTGGCGAAAAGTTTAATTACGGTTTAGAAGCAGGCTCAAAGCCTGAGTTAATGGCTGCACTTGCCTATAATACTAATAAAGATTCTCTTACGCTGTTAAATGGTTATAAAGACGAAGAGTACTTTAAGCTAGCGTTATTAGGGCAACAGATTGGTCGTAAGATCATTATCGTTATTGAAAAATTTAACGAATTAAAAACTTTAGTGCGTATTGCTAAAAAAATGGGTGTTACTCCGATTATTGGCCTACGCAGTAAGTTAATGGTGAAGGGTAAGGGGAAATGGAAAAACTCAAGCGGCGAGCGTGCTAAATTTGGTTTGAGTTACGTTGAAATGTTAAACGCGGTGGATTATCTAACGCAGCAGGGCTTCGCTGATAGCATCCAACTTCTACATTTTCATATTGGTAGTCAGTTAACTGACATTCGTTCAGTCAAAGAGGCCATCCAAGAAGCGTCAATGGTTTACATGAACTTAGTTAAATATGGCGTACCATTAAGATATATAGACGTAGGTGGCGGCTTAGCGGTGGATTATGATGGCAGTCAATCTACCAATAATTCATCGTGTAATTATTCAATGGAAGAATACATAGTTGATATTGTTTACGGCATTAAACAAACCTGTGATTTGAATGATATTCCGCATCCTAATATTGTTAGTGAAAGTGGCCGAGCGATCACTGCATATCACTCTTGTGTGGTAGCAAAAGTCATTGGCGAAATTAAACCTAACAGCACAACATTTGATACCAGTATTGATGAAGATGAACATATCTTAATCAGTAATATGCGTGATATCACTCAAGACTTAAGCGGTGATAATTATCAAGAAATGTATAACGATTTAGTGTCGATAAAAGCGCAAACCGTTAGTGCATTTAACTTAGGTGTTCTGAGTTTAAAAGATATGGCAAAAATGGAGTCTTTGTATTGGCAGATATTAGAGTTGATAAACCAACATTTGATTGGTGAGGAGTTTATTCCTGAGCAGTTAATGGAAATCCCGTCTTTATTGTCTTCTCAATACCTAGTTAACTTCTCTGTATTCCAATCAACCATAGATTCTTGGGCCATTAAGCAAGTATTGCCAATTGTGCCAATTAACCGCTTGGCAGAGAAGCCAACTAAAATAGCCAGTTTGGTTGATATCACCTGTGACAGTGACGGTAAAATTGATCAATTTATTGAAAGTAATGGATCTAGTAGTACTTTGCCATTGCATGAACTTAATGAAAATGAAGATTATCATGTTGGCATATTTTTAACCGGAGCGTATCAAGATGTAATGGGCGACATGCATAATTTATTTGGTCGTTTAAATGAGGTTCACATTTATAGTTATGATGATGATCCAAAGGACTATTACATTGAAGAAGTCGTACACGGCTCAACAATGGGCAATGTGTTATCTACTATGCAATACAGCTCTGAAATTTTGGCCAACAATATTAAAAAAGAAATCGATAAGAAAGTGTCTCAAGGGAAAATAAAACCAAGAGTAGGCGTGCAACTTACTGACTTTTATGAAAATTGCTTAAGTCACTACACTTATTTAACGGATGATTTAGAAGATAATAAGAAAAAATAAGCGATTTTTACTAAGTTCTAAAATAATACTGTAGATACAAAAAAAGGTGATTTCAGAAATGAAGTCACCTTTTTATTTTTAACTCGTAACTCGAGGCTCGCAGCTATCCTCTATAACTCAAAGTCGTCAAACGCACTTGCATCAACGTCTGAGTCAATTTGTCCTACAAGGTAAGAACTAATTTCAGACTCTTGAGGTGCAACTTGTACGTTGTCAGATTCTAAATATTTGTTCATCCAAGGAAGAGGGTTGCTCTTAATGTCGTACATGGCTGGAATGCCAATAGCTGACAAGCGATGATTGGCAATATATTCAACATATTGACATAAAATCTCTTCATTTAAACCAATCATAGAACCATCTTTAAACAAGTATTTAGCCCATTCTTTTTCTTGGTCAACAGCGTTAACAAAAATCTGTTTGGCTTGGGCAAAACACTCAATGCTGATCTCTTGCATTTCAGGATCGTCCTGACCATCTGCCCACAAGTTAAGGATGTGTTGGGTTGAGGTTAAATGTAAGTTCTCATCGCGAGCAATCAAACGAATGATCTTAGAATTACCTTCCATTATTTCACGCTCAGCAAAGGCAAAGGTACAAGCAAAACTTACGTAAAAACGAATCGCTTCCAATGCGTTAATAGAGTTAACAGCAAGGTAAAGTTTCTTTTTCAGCTCTCTTAATGTGATGTTGTAAGTAACACCATCAACAACATGTTCGCCAATGCCTTGAGTTTGATATAACTGAGTGCAAAAAATTAAGTCATCGTAGTATTGAGATATGTCTGATGCACGTTTTAAAATCTCTTCATTTCTAACGATGTCGTCAAACACTTCACTTGGGTCGGTAAATAAGTTACGTAAAATATGGGTATAAGAACGAGAATGAATAGTTTCACTAAAAGACCAAGTCTCAATCCAAGTCTCTAATTCTGGCAATGACGTAATTGGCAATAAAGCTACGTTAGGGCTGCGACCTTGAATAGAGTCTAATAAAGTTTGGTATTTAAGATTTGAAATGAAAATATGTTTTTCACTGTCAGTCATTGACTGGAAATCAGCACGGTCTTTACTTACGTCAATTTCTTCTGGACGCCAAAAGAAAGAAAGCTGCTTTTCAATTAATTTTTCAAAAATGCTATGACGTTGTTGGTCATAACGCGCTACGTTAACAGGCTGGCCAAAGAACATAGGCTCTTTTAGCGCGTCGACGATAGTTTGATTAAACGTGGTATATCTCATATTGTTCTTATCTCTAATTCTTTAAGTGCCCACAACGATGTATTGTGGGCAGATATTCCCTGACTAAATTTTACAAGCGCCGCCTTCACAATCATCATCTTCTTCGATAACAACGGTAGTAGGGTTAGCCGTTTTTTGATCACCAGTTGTGATACCTGCTTGGTCACGAGTATTATGGTAATACAAGGTTTTCAATCCATATTTGTATGCTGTTAACAAGTCTTTTAACAACTGTTGCATAGGCACTCTGTTTTCCGGATATTTAGTCGGGTCGTAATTAGTATTAGCTGAGATCGTTTGGTCGATAAACTTCTGCATAATTCCGCATAACTGCAAGTAACCTTCGTTACTAGGAATATCCCACAATAATTCATATTGATTACGTAAACGGCCAAGTTCAGGAACAACTTGTTTTAATACACCATCTTTACTTGATTTAACCGAGATTAAACCACGAGGAGGCTCAACACCATTTGTTGCATTTGAAATTTGAGACGAGGTTTCAGACGGCATTAATGCTGACAGGGTTGAGTTACGTAAACCGTGTTTAACAATATCAGTACGTAATGATTCCCAATCTAAATGCAAAGGTTCGTCACAGTACCCATCTACCGATTTTTTATAGGTATCAATTGGTAATAAACCTTGAGAGTAAGTCGTCTCATTAAATTTAGGACACGCGCCACGTTCTTGAGCTAAGTCGTTTGATGCTTTTAATAGGTAATATTGAATAGCTTCAAAGGTACGGTGAATTAATGCATTACCACTACCGTCAGAGTACTTAGCACCATTTTTAGCTAGGTAATAAGCAAAGTTGATAACACCAACACCTAAGGTTCTACGTCCCATTGTTGCATTGAATGCAGCCGGAACAGGATAGTCTTGGTAATCTAATAAGTTATCTAATGCTCTTACTGCTAATTGAGCAAGTTCTTCAAGTTCATCTAGAGACTCGATAGCACCTAAATTAAAGGCAGATAATGTACAAAGTGCAATTTCACCTTCTTCATCGTTTACATTTTGCAAAGGCTTAGTTGGTAGAGCAATCTCTAAACATAAGTTACTTTGACGAACAGGAGCAAACTCAGGGTTAAATGGACTGTGAGTATTACAGTGATCAACATTTTGTAAGTAAATACGACCTGTACTGGCACGTTCATTTAAGAATAAAGTAAATAACTCAACGGCTTTAATACGTTTTTTGCGAATGCTTTCGTCTTGTTCATACTTAACGTATAACTCGTCAAACAAGTCTTGATCAGCAAAATAAGCGTCGTAAAGACCTGGTACATCAGAAGGGCTGAATAAGGTAATGTATTCGTCTTTGATTAAACGTTGGTACATAGTTCGGTTGAACTGAACACCATAATCTAAATGACGTACTCGGTTTTCTTCTACACCACGGTTATTTTTAAGAACTAATAGAGACTCAACTTCTAAATGCCACAACGGGTAGAATAATGTTGCTGCGCCGCCACGAACACCGCCTTGTGAACAACTTTTAACAGCCGTTTGGAAATGTTTGTAAAATGGAATACAACCAGTGTGGAATGCTTCACCGTTACGGATTGCACTACCTAGTGCACGAATACGACCGGCATTAATACCAATACCTGCACGTTGGCTCACATATTTAACAATAGCAGATGTGGTTGCATTGATTGAATCTAAGTTGTCGCCAGCTTCTATTAATACACAAGAGCTAAATTGACGAGTAGGAGTACGAACACCCGCCATAATAGGAGTCGGCAATGAGATTTTGAATTTCGATGTTGCGTCATAAAAGCGCTGGATATAGTCTAGACGCGTTTCTTTTGGATATTTAGCAAATAAACAAGCTGCAACCAATACATATAAAAATTGAGCACTTTCATATATTTTTCCAGTTACGCGGTTTTGAACTAAATACTTACCTTCAAGCTGTTTAATCGCGGCGTAACTAAAGTCAAGATCACGAGAATGAACAATAAATTGGTCCATTGCATCAAAGTCAGCTTCTGTGAAGTCTTCTAATAAATGATCGTCATAACGTTTATCTGCAACCATGGCTTTTACATGGTTGTATAAACGTGGCGGCTCAAATTGACCATATGCTTTTTTACGTAAATGGAAAACAGCTAAGCGTGCTGATAAATATTGGTAATCTGGGGTTTGTTCAGAAATCAAATCCGCCGCAGCTTTAATGATCGTTTCGTGAATATCTTCAGTTTTGATCCCATCGTAGAACTGAATATGAGATTTTATTTCAACCTCAGATACTGAAACGTTGTCTAAGCCTTTAGCTGCCCACGTAATAACGCGATGGATTTTGTCTAGATCAAGAGGTTCTTTAACTCCGTCTCTCTTACTAACAGATAGGTTCTGATTCATCTGGCCAGTTTATCCTTTGTTTTATAATTAACTCACGACTATTAATCGCGTATTGTTGACAACTAGATGTAGTGATGAATTTGTTTAAAAACACATCATGTAGTGTCTAACTTTTTTGATAGGCACAAGATAGAGTGTATGGGGTGGGATTGCAAGTTGAAAGTTTGCTTCAATAATGAGCAAAAAAACCTATTGTAAGTAGCTCCTAACGCTACACAATAAAGAGCGAATAAGAGCTTAAAAATATCTAGTTTTAATAACAAAAAAAACTTATTTTTATAAATTAATTTTTTTCTCACGTAGTTAGTTAAAATCTAACCAATTGTTCAAAGAAAATACCCAATACAGGGCATTTTACAATTGATCGTTTATTGATCTAATTTTTCAAAATATAGAATGTAATTAACATCAATATTAGGTTTTAATGTGAATTGTTCATTTAATGGATTGTAATGCAAGCCAATCGCATCTCTAATTTTTAAACCATAACGTTCAGCCCACTGAATAAGTTGAGCTGGTTTTATGAACTTTTCAAATTCATGTGTACCATTTGGCACTAACTTTAAAACTTTCTCCGCACCTACAATAGCTAGCAAATAACTCTTCGCTGTCTTATTTAAAGTAGAGAAGAATACTTTACCGCCAGGCTTACATGCATTTGCCGCCGCACAAATAATAGATTCTGGGTCAGGGACATGCTCCAGCATTTCCATACAGGTTACGACATCAAAATGTTGGTAGTTCAGTTGGCTAAAGTTCTCAGCACTGATGTTTTGATAAGACACATTTTTAATACCCGACTCCAATGCATGTAATTTGGCGACATTTAATGAATCTTGTGCCAAATCAATACCGACTACATTAGCGGACAATTTAGCTAGACTTTCCGCTAAAATGCCACCACCACATCCAATATCTAATAATTCTTTATGAGCGACAGAGCCTGTCATTTCTTGTATATAAGAAACTCTAACAGGATTTAATTTATGTAGAGGCTTAAAGTTTCCTTCCATATCCCACCAAGACTCAGCTATGGAATTAAATTTCTCGATTTCGTTGGAATCTACGTTGGTATTTTCAATTGGGGTGGAGCTCATAAATTTATGCCACATATATATAGGTAATTGGTTTTGATTATATTAGGCATAAAAAAATAAAGATAGATGAAATAAAAGTGATTGTTTAATTAAAACGCAAATATATCGTACTCAAAGGCCGAATAAT
Organism: Psychrosphaera sp.; assembly: GCA_034111705.1. Classification (GTDB taxonomy): domain Bacteria; phylum Pseudomonadota; class Gammaproteobacteria; order Enterobacterales; family Alteromonadaceae; genus Psychrosphaera. Next base: position 1,092 of record JAWUWS010000001.1, on the reverse strand, counting down.
CATTTTTTAATCATTTTGCATAGGGTGGGTAATAAAGACGCTGAAATTGCACTAGCGTGACAATATGATTGTGTTACAATCGCGAGCAAGATCCATTCTAATAAAAACTTACTTTAAGTAGTTGCAGGGAATAGTACATTTATGACAGATCATACTGATAATATTAGTCCTATTAATATTGAAGAAGAATTAAAAACCAGTTACCTAGATTATGCGATGAGCGTTATTGTAGGTCGTGCATTACCAGATGTGCGTGATGGGTTAAAACCAGTTCACCGTCGTGTATTATTCGCGATGAATGAGCTAAAAAATGATTGGAACAAACCGTACAAAAAATCTGCCCGTGTTGTCGGCGACGTTATTGGTAAATATCACCCACATGGTGATAGTGCGGTATACGACACAATCGTTCGTATGGCTCAGCCTTTTTCTTTGCGTTATACACTTGTTGATGGCCAAGGTAACTTTGGTTCTGTTGATGGTGACTCTGCTGCTGCGATGCGTTATACCGAAATTCGTATGCAGAAAATGGCACACGAACTTTTAGCTGACTTAGAAAAAGAAACGGTAGATTTCGTACCAAACTACGATGGTCAAGAACATATCCCAGTTGTATTACCTACTAAAGTACCTAACTTATTAGTTAATGGTTCTTCCGGTATTGCAGTTGGTATGGCAACAAACATTCCTCCACATTCATTACGTGAAGTTATTGATGCTACATTAGCCTTATCTTTCAACGAAGATATTACTGTTGAAGAGCTAATGGAACATATCCCTGGTCCTGACTTCCCAACTGGGGCTATTATTAACGGCAGAAAAGGTATTATAGAAGCTTATAATACAGGTCGCGGTAAAGTCTATATTCGTGCGTTAGCAAATATTGAAACGGACGAGTCAAACGGTAAAGACACTATTATCGTTACCGAAATTCCATATCAAGTTAACAAAGCAAGATTAATCGAAAAAATTGCTGATTTAGTTAAAGAGTAAAAAGTTGAAGGTATCACTGCATTACGGGATGAGTCTGATAAAGACGGTATGCGTATTGTTATTGAGATAAAACGTGGTGAGCCGACTGAAGTTATCCTT